>VFLF01000877.1 GCA_009885185.1 Nitrosomonadales bacterium
AATGCCAGCCTGTGATCGCGCGGCTCAATCCCCGCGCCTGTCACGCTATCCTGCCTGCTGTCAGAACGCGATGTCATCCATGAACGACAATCCCCTGCCGGAACCCGGACCCGACGCCCGCGAGCACAGCGCCGCCGTGTCCGCCTTCATTCGCAGCCAGATCCATGCCGCCGGCGGCGCCGTGCCGTTCTCTCGCTTCATGGAACTTGCCCTGTACGCGCCGGGCCTGGGCTATTACAGCGCCGGCTCGCGCAAATTCGGCGCCGAGGGCGATTTCGTCACCGCGCCGGAATTGGGCCCAGTGTTTGCCGAGTGCGTGGCGCAGGCGGTCGCCCCGGTGCTGCGCGAACTCGGCCCGGACGCGGTCTTTTTCGAGTTGGGCGGTGGCAGCGGCGCCTTCGCCGAGGCCGCGCTCACGCACCTGGCCGGGCTCGACGCGCTTCCTGGCCGCTACTGGATGCTCGAGCCAAGCGCCGATCTGCGTCAGCGCCAACAGGTCCGCTTGCGCGAGTCGCTGGCGCCGGAATTATTCGCACGTTGCGAATGGTTGAGCGGTCCGCCCGAATCGGGCTGGCGCGGCGTGCTGTTCGCCAATGAAGTGCTCGATGCGCTGCCGACACCGCGCTTTTCCATCCGCGACGGCGAGGTCTACGAAGAACATGTCGTGGTCGACTCGGCCGGACAGTTCCTGCGCGTCGACCAACCAGCCGATGCGTTGTTGCACGCCGCCGTTCGCCACATCGAGCGCGACACCGAAGCACCGCTGCCGGAGAGTTATCGCTCCGAGGTGCTGCCGCAACTGCCGTACTGGATCCAGGCAGTCGGCGGCTTGCTCACCGATGGCGTGATGCTATTCGTCGATTATGGTTATCCGCGCCGAGAGTTCTACCTGCCCGAACGTCGCGACGGCACCCTGGTCTGCCACTACCGCCATCATGCGCATGGCGATCCGTTTTTCCTGCCGGGCCTGCAGGACCTGACCGCGTTCGTCGATTTCACCGCGCTGGCCGAAGCCGGCGTCAATGCCGGTTTCGATTTCGCCGGCTACTGTTCGCAGACCAGTTTCCTGATCAACAACGGACTCGAACAAAGACTCGCCATGATCGAGGCGATCGCCGACGAAGCCGAGCGTTATCGCCGGCACCAGGAAATCAAGAAACTCACCCTGCCCGGTGAAATGGGCGAACGATTCCAGGTCATGGGCTTCCAGCGCGGAACGGATATCCGCGCCAGCTTTGCCAACGGTAACCTGAGTCGTCGCCTGTGACTTTTTTCGCCGGCCTGCGCTCGGCGCTGCGCGAGTTCAAGCGGCCGGGCCTGTGGCTCGGCATCTGGTTGTTTGGCTGGCTGTTGTGCGTCGTCCTGTCGCTTATTCCTCCACCGCGGATCGGGATTGACTTACCGGAGGGCGACAAGCTCGGGCATCTCCTCGCCTACGCGCTGCTCTCTGCCTGGTCGGTATGGATCTTCGCCAGTCGTCGCAGTCACTGGAAAGCCGCGCTTAGCCTGGTGCTGCTCGGCATCGCGATGGAACTGGCGCAGGGAATGCTGACCAATGACCGCATGATGGATGGCCGGGACATCGTGGCCGACACGCTCGGCGTGCTTGTCGGCCAACTGTTGGCGTTCAGCCCCGCGCAGCAATTGCTACAACGCTGGGATGCGCAATAGCACGTTCACGGCACCGCGAACTGCGGACGCATTGGACGTTGATGGACGTCTGGCCTAGGCTGTAAACAATCATTCCACAAGGAGGCCGATGAGCCCCCATCCTGAACACACTGGATCGTCCGAAATCGGACGCGACCGCTTCGCGCGCCCGTCAGGCGACATCATCCTCATCGATGAACGCAACCGAGCCACAGGTGTTGCCGGCAAGCAATTGGTGCATGCGGTAGGACTGCTCCATCGCGCCTTTTCCGTGTTTTTGATGGATGTCCGCGGGAACATCCTCCTGCAGCGACGTAGTCCAGGCAAATACCATTCGGCCGGATTGTGGGCGAATTCGTGTTGTGGCCACCCCATGCCCGGCGAGCGGACTCTCGCCGCAGCCCGTCGTCGCACGTTCGAGGAACTGGGCGTGCGGGCGCATCTCTCATTTGGCTTCCATGCCCGGTACTCGTCGCCGCTGGCGAACGGCATGGTTGAGAATGAGCTGGTGTACGTCTATTCGGGACGGGTTCACGGCGTTCTGGATCCTGATCCTGACGAAATGGACGGACTGCGGTATGTGTCGATTTCAGATGCAGACGCGTTGATTCGCAAGCGCCCGGAGGAGTTCACCTGCTGGATACGACATTACTTTTCTGAGCACCTGGAGTCCCTGCGGCAGATGGGTTTCGCGTCCGGGTCCGATCGGCGATGAACCAGCGAACTCAGGTGGATGCTGAACACCTGGCGACGGAGGAATTTTTCGGGCGTTACGTCCGGCACGGGCGTCCTGTCGTGATCAAGGGTCTGGTGAAGAATTGGAAAGCGGTGGGGCTATGGACACCAGGATACCTAGCGGATGTCACTGCCCGGATGGGAGACATTGAAGTTAGCAGCCGATCGACGCCGGACGACATGCCGCGCCTCGATCTCCACCGCGTCGAGCAAGGCAAGAGTTCCCTGCTCAGCCTCCTGAGGCAGTGCGAGAGATCGCCCGAGCAAGGTCGAGAAATCTACGTCCCCGGCCTGGACCTGCCGCCGGCCGTGCCGCTGGCCAAGGACGTAGGCCTGCCCGAACTGCTCTCGGCGACGAAAGTCTATTCGACCAGTATTTTTTTCGGCCGCAACACCAAGTGCGTCGGTCACTACCACGCCAAGTCCCAAGCACTGCTGTGCCAGGTTCAAGGGGTCAAGCGCATCTGGATGTATCCGCCCGGCGAGCTGAAGCGGCTTTATCCCTTTCCGTTCTGGTCGCGCGGATTCTTCCGAAGCCAAGTCAACTTTTATGGGGACCGAAGCCAGTTTCCGTTGCTGTCGAAGGCGCAAGGCCACCTATTCGAATTGCAGCCGGGCGATGCGCTATTCATTCCCCTGCATTGGCTGCATGTGCCCGAGGGGTTTGGCTGGACGGCAAGCGTCACGCATTGGTGGCGCCCTCGTCTCGCTGAATGGCCGGTCAGCGTCGCAACGGCGCGGACGCTGCTTGGAATCGCCTGTGAAGCGGCGCGGCAACGACTGGCAAACATGCGCTTGGGCTCCAGGTGACGCCACCTCGCCGTGCATCAATCGTCACGATGTCCGCAGGCCGGAAGTTGGCTGACTACTTCCTGGTCTCGCCGTTGCGGCATGAATTCGTTTAGAAGTTCACACGGGTCGAGCTCAGCCTTGACCTGCCGATAACGGGCCGCGCAAGCGCGGCCGACATATCGGTGGAGTTCGCGACGGCTCCATATCAACTCTGATTGGAAATATCGGCGAAAGCCGCAATCCTCAACCAGCTGCTGGAAATCGGCTTCCAGAGCAAAATAATGGCGTAGGTCCGGGTCGTCACCATTCCGGTCGCCCCAGAATCCCAGGGCGATGTGGTCGCAGCCATCGTCGAACAGAAAAGGCGGATTGAAGCGTTGGCGCGCGAGGTAGTACTCGTAAAGCCCTCTCGGCGCCCACGCCTGCGGATGGGCATCGACCAGCCCGCTCAATCGGGCAAGGCCAAGCTCACGCAGGTGCTCTGGCACAAACAGGGTCAGCCATAGATGCTCGGGCCATACTGGCGCTGCGGTTCTGGGAAGGCTTGCCGACGCTGCGACAATTCCGGTCGGCGCCGACGTCGCCGGCACGAGCTCGAGGTCGGCTTCGTAAACCACGCCCAAACCGCCCATGGTTCCGAACAACCAGGGAAACAACGGATCCTCTTTCTCCAGGCGCCGCACTGCGCCCGTTCCGTCCACGATCGTCAAGGCGCTCACCGATTCCCAGAACCCGCCATGCAAGATGCTGCCTTCACCGATGCCGCCGGCGGCAACAAACCCGCCAACAGATGGCGCCTCAGCTCCGCCGTCGTTGGTCACTGGCAGCTTCCATCCGAATTTGCGCACATGCTGATCCAGTTCCCACACCGACAGACCGGCGCCCGCAGTGATCACGCCGCCACCCTTCCAAAGCACATGCCGCA
>VFLF01000146.1 GCA_009885185.1 Nitrosomonadales bacterium
AGGTTGCCGCGCAGCACCGCCAGCCCGCCGGTGGCGGACACCGGGTTGGAGCGCGGGCGAATCACATCGTCGTTGTATATCTTGCAGCCTTCGAGATTTTCGCCCAGCGTTTTGCCGTTCACCGTCTGGCAATCGCGGTTGAGCAGCTCGCCCAGTTCATTGAGCATCGCGCGCAAGCCGCCGGCGTAATAAAAGTCCTCCATCAAATACTTGTCGCCCGCCGGACGGATATTCGCCAGCACCGGCACGCTGCGCGCCAGCTCGTCAAAACGCTCGAGCTTGAGATCCACACCCGCGCGCCCGGCCATCGCCAGCAGATGAATCAACGCGTTGGTCGAACCCGACAACGCATGCGTGGCGATGATGGCGTTATCAAACGATTTCGAGGTGAGAAAATCCGACGGCTTCCAGTCGTCCCACACCATATCGACGATGCGCTTGCCGCTGGCGGTGGCCATGCGCGGATGATTCGCGTCCGCCGCCGGGATTGATGCCGCGCCGGGCAAGGTCAGGCCCAACGTTTCGGCAATCGAGGTCATGGTCGAAGCGGTGCCCATCACCATGCAGTGGCCGTAGGAGCGCGCAATGCCTTCTTCGACTTCCTGCCAGTCGCGTTCAGAGATATTGCCGGCGCGCAGTTCGGCCCAGTATTTCCATGAGTCGGTGCCGGAACCCAGATGCTTGCCGTGCCAGTTGCCTCGCAGCATCGGCCCCGCCGGCATGTAAATGCTCGGCAGATTCATCGACAGCGCGCCCATGATCAGTGCGGGCGTGGTTTTGTCGCAGCCGCCCATCAGCACGCAGCCGTCCACCGGATACGAGCGCAGCAACTCCTCGCACTCCATCGCCAGCATGTTGCGGTACATCATGGTCGAGGGCTTTTGAAACGGCTCGGCCAGCGTGATTGCCGGCATCTCCAGCGGAAAGCCACCCGCCTGCCACACGCCGCGTTTGACCTCTTCGGCGCGGGTGCGAAAGTGCGCGTGACACGGATTGATGTCGCTCCAGGTATTGATGATGCCGATCACCGGCTTGCCGGCGAAATCCTCGCGCGAGTAGCCCATCTGCAGGGTGCGTGAACGGTGGCCGAACGAGCGCATATCCTTCGCGCCGAACCATTTGTGGGAACGCAATTGTTCCGCGCTTTTTTTGCGCTGTGCCATGAGGTTTCCTTTCGCTGTTGGCGAGCACGCTGGACGCGGCTCGTGTTGCGCATTGTGTATGTGTGAGGCCGGATTATGCAGCAGCAGCGGCACGGCGGGCAATCGCGGGCAATCGCGTGTTGCCTCGCGCTGCCGCCACCCCTAGAATCTCTGCCAATCGAGGAGGAAATCATGAATACTGCCCCGCTACGGCTTGCGGCCATGGTCGCCATGACTGCCGGCATGTTGCTCACCACGTCCGCGCTTGCGCAAAAGTATCCCAGCCGCCCGGTGCGCATGCTGGTGCCGTGGACCGCCGGCAGCCAGACCGACATCCTCGCGCGCATGGTGCAGCCCAAACTCGCCGATACTTTTGGCCAGCCCATCATCATCGACAATCGCCCCGGCGCCGGCGGCACGGTGGGCGCGGCCATGGTCGCGGTGGCCACGCCCGACGGCCACACGCTGATGATGCAGGCCGCCGCGCACGCGGTGAGTCCCGCGCTGTACTCGAAGCTGCCGTACGACGCGGTAAATGACTTTGCGTGCATCTCGCGCGTGGGCAGCGTGCCCAATGTGCTGGTGGTGGCGCCCGCGCTCGGCATCAAGTCGGTAAAGGAACTGATCGCGCTTGCCAAACAAAAACCCGGCCAGATCAATTTCACCTCTGCCGGTATCGGCGGCGGCACGCATATCAACGGCGAGCAATTCAAGATGGCGGCGGGCATCGACGTGGTGCATGTGCCGCAGCGCGGCACGCCGGAGGCGCTGATCGATACCGTGGCCGGGCGCGTGCAGTATTTTTTCGCGCCGCTGGGATCGGCACTGCCGTTCATTCGTGACAAGCGTCTGCTGCCGCTGGGCGTCAGCACGCTGGATCGCACGCCCGCGCTGCCGAACGTGCCGACCATCGCCGAGTCGGGCTTTCCCGGATTCGAGTTCGACCTGTGGTACGGCCTGATGGCGCCCGCCAAAACGCCCAAGCCCGTGCTTGATCAGGTGTCGCGCGAAATGAAGCGCATCCTCGAACTGCCCGACATCCGCGAGCGCATGGCCGAACAGGGCGTGGTGCCGCGCTCATCGACGCCGGAAGAATTCGACAAATTCTTGCGGCTTGAAGTCGAGCGGCTGGGCAAGGTGGTCAAGGCCTCCGGCGCACGCGCCAATTAACGAACACCTCACTGAAGACAAGGCCACCATGACACCCAGAATCCTCTGCGCGACAACCGTGGCCTCCATCGGCCTCGGCATATGCACGCAATGCCACGCCGCCGATGCGCCCTATCCCGCGAAGAGTGTGAATATCGTCGTGCCCTTCGCGGCAGGCGGCTCGGCGGACATACTCACGCGCGGTGTTGCGCGCGGGCTGAACGACATGTGGGGCCAGAGCATCGTGGTTGAAAACCGCCCCGGCGCCGCCAGCATGATCGGCGCGGAAATCATCGCCAATGCAGCGCCCGACGGCTATCGCTGGTTGCATGCCACGTCGTCGTACCCCGGCGCGGTTGCCACGCGCCGCAAGCTGCCGTTTGATCCTGTGGCTGCGTTTACGCCGGTGGCGATGATCGCGCGCGCGCCGTTTTTGCTGGCGGTGCATCCGTCCGTGCCCGCCAAGACGGTGAAGGAATTCATCGCCGTCGCCAAACAGCGCACGCTCAACTACTCCTCATCCGGCACGGGCGGCAGCAATCACTTCGCCACGGAACTGTTCGCGCAAATGACGGGAACAAAAATGGTTCACGTGCCATACAAAGGCATCGCGCCGGCCGTGGTGGGGCTGGTCAGCGGCGAAGTCGATTTTGTGCTGGCAAGCTCGCCGGGCGTGATGGCACAGGTAAAAGCCGGTCGCGCGCGCGCCATCGCGGTGAGCAGCGCCACGCCGTCGCCGCTGATCCCCGGCGTGCCGTCCATCTCGCAGTCGGGCTTGGCCGGCTACGCCTATGAAAACTGGTGGGGACTGCTGGTTCCCGCGAAGACACCCGCCGCCATCGTCACCACCATCAACGCGGCGGTGAACAAGACCTTAAGCAGCGTCGAGATGAAGCAAATGCTCGACCGCGAAGGCGCGGGCGCCGATGCGCAAAGCGTGGCGCAACTGGCGGATTTGTTACAGCGCGAGATCGCGCTCTATCGCAAGATGGCGCAGATGGCGGGGATGAAACCGGAGTAGGTCATAATAAAATTATTGTTTAAAAACAAATACTTACATAACTACATCACGCCGAAGCATCAACCTTCAAGTCCGCTGCTTCAACGCGCTTCGCTTTCACTGTCGTACTACGCTGCCGTACTACGCTACGTTGCAGCCGCCCACACCAGCACCAGACGACCACGAACACCCTTGGCCTCGATACGGCGATGCGCTTCGGCGGCCTGCTCTGGCGGAAACGTCGCGGCAACGCGCAGCGTGATGCGCCCCGCCTCGACCTGCTGACGCAAGCGCTCCAGCAAATCCGCTCGGTGGTTGTAATCACGCACCGATGTCTTATGAAAGGTGATGCCGCGCTCATTGCCAGCCCAGCCACGCACCGAAGCAAAGCTGCCGCCATCGCGCACCGCACCAACAGCAGCGCCGCTTTGAAATGACCCATCGGCAAGGCCATCCACACCGCCGGGCGCGACCTTGCGGATTTGCGCGGCAATGTCATCCCCGCGCGGCACCACCACATCAGCGCCCAGCGTACGCACGAGTTCCGTATCCGCACTCGATGCATCGGCGATAACCCGCAGCCCGTCCGCCTTGGCAAGCTGCACGACGTAGCCGCCATAACATCCCGCCGCGCCCGTGACCGCCAGCGTTTGCCCCGGCCGCAGCGCAAGCTGATCCAGCGACTGCCGGGCAGTGAGGCCATTCATCGGCAACGTCGCGGCTTCGATCAGCGTTTTACCCGCAGGCGCGCGCACCACTGCGTCGGCAGACAGAACAATACTTTCCCGATAGCCGCCGTGACTGGCGTGATTCACCACCATCGCCATCACCGCATCGCCGATGGCGAGATTAGTTGCAGTGCCCGCGCCGATTTCATCGATGACACCGGCGACATCCATGCCGGGCACGTGCGGCGGCGGCACATTGCGCAGGGCTTCGGCCCGCGCGCCTTTACGCAAATAGGTATCGGTCGGATTCACCGTCGAGGCATGCACGCATATGCGCACCTCGCCGGCGGCTGCGTGCGTCTCCGGCAAGTCAACCACCTGCAACACTTCTGGCCCGCCGAACTCGAATACGCCGATGCCTCGCATGAGGATTTGCCTTTCGTTTGTTTTATCTGTCACGCTGAATCATAGCGCAGGCGTGAACGCTACGAGCACATCATTCGCGAGATCGCGTCATGCCGCTATTGGACAGTTTTGAGAGTTTGCGAACTTACGCGACCGGCCAGAAGCAGTAGTGCAACGAGTCTTCTGAAAGCAGCCATTCGCCATTGGGTGGCAATCATTGTGATTGTGACAGCGTACGAGTTGGATAAGGGCTAGACGGTGGCGTGCCTTCAGTGAAAAATTTGGCTAGATTGAAGTATTAAACTTGTCGTTCGCATTTTGGCCTTTTTGCGAGGTTTGTGTCCTTTTTATTTAGCTGCGGACTGCCGCCAATCGCATGGAAAATATTTTGTATCAATGGGTTATTCCAGAATCGACGCACCAAGTTAGACCGCAGCGGCCAAGTTACACCGCAAGATCGTGCGGTCTATATTAAGTTGGGCCGCTGATCCGACGTTCAGGGGGTAATTATGGCCGAGATGTTTGCAAATGCCTTGGGTTATGAAGACATGATGGGCCGTTGGAGCGCGCGCTTAGCCCCGCTGTTC
>VFLF01000636.1 GCA_009885185.1 Nitrosomonadales bacterium
CCGCGGGGGTCGTCGCCGGCCTGGGGCACGTGGTGCGGTTGCGGCGCGAGGTATCGCGCTTGCGCAAGCAAATACCGCCCGTGCCGTCCCATGAAAGTTCGGCGCCATCCCGTGTGGCGTCATCCGGCGCCGCGTCCTCCAGCGTTCCCGATGTGGTATAGCCGCCAGGTCATGCTTCCATGGACATAGAATATTGGTGGCTGCTGGCGCTGCCGCTGTTTTTTGCGTTGGGCTGGCTGGCCGCGCGCGTCGATATCCGTCATCTGCTGTCGGAATCACGCGTGTTGCCGAGTTCCTATTTCAAGGGACTCAACTTTCTGCTGAATGAGCAGCCCGACAAGGCCATCGAAGCATTCATCGAGGTGGTCAGAGTTGATCCGCAGACCATCGAGTTGCATTTCGCGCTGGGCAGTCTGTTCCGGCGGCGGGGCGAGGTCGAGCGCGCGATACGCATGCACCAGAATCTGGTTGAGCGGCCCGATCTGCCGAAGGATCAAAAAACGCTGGCGTTGTACGAGCTCGCTCAGGATTATCTGAAAGCGGGATTGCTCGACCGCGCCGAAGAATTGTTCCTGAAACTCGAGGGCACGCAGCACGAGGAATCGGCGCTGAAGTTTTTGCTGGAGATTTACGAGCAGGAAAAGGACTGGCGCAAGGCCATCGTGATTGCCGGCAAGCTGGAAGTCGTCACGGGGCAGTCGCACCAGAAGGAAATTGCCAATTTTTATTGCGAACTGGCGAGCATCGAGATCATGCACACGCGGGCCGATGCCGCGCGTCCGCATCTGGAAAAAGCACTGGCTCATCACCGGCTATGCGTGCGGGCCAATTTGTTGCAGGGAGATATGGAGCAGAATCTGGGCAATCTGGATGCGGCAGTGGCGGCGTGGAAGCGTATCGAGAGTCAGAACCCGGATTATCTGGCGCTGGTGGGCGAGCGCATCTTTCGCGCGTTTAAAGAGCAGGGCAAAGCCGTCGAGGGCGTGACGCTGCTGACCGGCTATCTGGCGAAGTATCCGTCGCAGGATTTGTTGAACACGGTATTCGACGGCACGCTGGAAGCGCAGGGGGCCGAACGTGCTTATTCATTGGTGCGCGACGAATTGCGGCGCTCGCCGACGTTGCTCGGGCTCGACAAATTACTTGAGGCGCAGTTGCTGGACGCGCCCGCCGAACGGCGGCAGGATCTGGAAATGGCCAAGACGCTGGTGCATCAGCACACGCGCGGACTCGCGATGTACAAATGCGATAATTGCGGCTTCCGTGCCCGGCAATTTTACTGGCACTGTCCGGCATGCGCGGCGTGGGAAACCTATTCACCGCGCCGCGCCGAAGAAAAAGGCTTGCCCGCATGAACACTCGCGATACGTCAAACGATCCGAAAATTATTGTTGCGCTGGATTATCCCGATGCGCCTGCTGCTTTGGAAATGGTCGCCCGTCTGGATCCCGCGCTGTGCCGGGTCAAGGTGGGCAAGGAACTGTTTACCGCCGCCGGTCCGGCGCTGGTGGAGGACTTGGCGGCGCGCGGATTCGGTGTGTTCCTCGATCTGAAATTTCACGATATTCCGAACACCGTTGCCGGTGCATGCAAGGCGGCTGCGCGGTTGGGCGTGTGGATGATGAATGTGCATGCCTCCGGTGGACGCGCGATGATGCAGGCTGCCAAGGAAGCGCTTGCGGACAGCGCGAAGCGGCCCAAACTGATCGCGGTGACGGTGCTGACCAGCATGGCGCAAACGGATCTCGCCGATATCGGCATGCAGGGGCGTCCCGATGAAGCTGTGCTGCGTTTGGCGCGACTCGCGCAAGACGCCGGACTCGATGGCGTGGTGTGTTCGGCGCAGGAGGCCAGGGCGCTGCGTGCCGCGTGCGGCGCCGGATTCAACCTGGTGACGCCGGGCATACGCCCCACCGAGGGTGCGGCGGACGATCAGAAGCGTGTGATGACCCCGCGCGCCGCCGTGGATGCGGGCGCGGATTACCTGGTGATCGGCAGACCGATTACGCAGGCGACCGATCCGGTGGCGATGTTGCAGCGGATACAGCGGGAGATCGCGGCGTGAGCGTGCGCCGCGTTGCTGCCGCGCGAGCGGCGTCCCCATTTTCGAAAGCACGCGTGCTGGTGGTGGGCGATGTCATGCTCGACCGCTACTGGTTCGGCAGCGTGGCGCGCATTTCTCCCGAAGCGCCGGTGCCGGTGGTGCACGTGGATCGTACCGAGGAGCGCCCTGGCGGCGCCGCCAACGTGGCGCGTAACGTCGTGGCGCTGGGTGCGGGGGTAACGCTGTTGTCGGTGGTCGGCCGGGATGAAGCCGGCACGCGGCTGGCGGCGCTCTTACGTCAGAGCAAGGTTACCGCGCGGCTGCATCGGGATCGCGGCATTTCCACCACGGTGAAACTGCGCGTGATCGGCCGTCAGCAGCAATTGCTGCGCGTGGATTTCGAGACCACGCCGAGCCACGAGGTATTGGCCTCTAAGTTGCGTGAGTACCGGCAACTGTTGCGCAAGCATGATCTGGTGATTCTGTCGGACTACGGCAAGGGCGGGTTGACGCATATCGCGGCGATGATCGCGGCGGCGAAGTCTCTGCGCAAGCCCGTGCTGGTGGATCCGAAGGGTGACGACTTCGCGCGCTATCGCGGCGCGACGCTGCTCACGCCCAACCGTGCGGAATTTCGCGCGGTGGCCGGCGCGGCGCGCAATGAAGCGGATCTCACCGCGCGCGCGCGCAAGCTGCGCCGGGCGCTGGGGCTGGAGGCACTGCTGATCACACGCAGCGAAGAAGGGATGACCTTGTATCGTGGCGCCGGGCGTTTACATGCGCCGGCGCTGGCGCGCGAGGTGTACGATGTGTCGGGCGCCGGTGACACCGTGATCGCCACCTTGGGTGTCGCCATGGCCAGCGGGCTGTCGATGGACGAAGCTGTACGCCTCGCCAATCGTGCGGCGGGCATCGTGGTCGGTAAATTCGGCACGGCGGTGGTAGAGCCGCACGAGCTGTTCGACGTTTAAAATAAATCCGTTAAAAAACAATGACTTATATAGTTACCGGCGCAGCGGGCTTTATCGGTGCCAACCTGGTCAAGGCGCTGAATGCGCGCGGCATCCGCAATGTCATCGCGGTGGACGACCTGACGCAGGGCGAGCGCTTTGCCAACCTGGTGGATTGCGAGATCGACGACTATCTCGACAAGGATGAGTTTGCCGCGGCGCTCGGCAAGGGCGCGTTCAACGGCGCGGTGACCGCGGTGCTGCATCAGGGCGCGTGTTCGGATACCACCGAGTCGAATGGCCGCTACATGATGCAGAACAATTACCGCTATTCGCGCATGCTGCTCGATTTTTGCATGGCGCAAAAAACGCCGTTCCTCTACGCATCGTCGGCGGCGATCTACGGCGACCGCACCGAGTTTCGCGAGTCGCCTGACTGCGAACACCCACTCAACGTGTATGGCTACTCCAAGTTTCTGTTCGATCAGCACGTGCGGCGCTGCAAGCCGGCATCGCCAGTGGTGGGGCTGCGCTACTTCAACGTCTACGGACCGCGCGAACAGCACAAGGGGCGCATGGCGTCGGTGGCGTATCACTTTTTCAACCAGTATCACGCCAAAGGGAAAGTGCGCTTGTTCGAGGGCAGTGGCGGCTACGATAACGGCGAGCAACGCCGCGATTTCGTATCGGTTGAGGACGTGGTGAAGGTCAATCTGTATTTCTTGGATAATCCTTTAAAAACAGGTATTTACAATTGTGGCACCGGCGTGGCGCAGAGTTTCAACGATGTCGCCGTGGCGTCGATCAATGCCTGCCGCAAGGCGCGCGGTGAGGGTCAACTTGCGCTGGCGGCGATGCAGGCGCAGGGATTGATTGAATACATTCCCTTCCCGCAGGATCTCAAGGGCAAGTATCAAAGCTATACCCAAGCCGACCTGACCGGGTTACGTGCGGCAGGGTATACAGATGAATTTCTATCGGTAGAACAAGGGGTTACGCGCTATTGCGCGCTATTGGCGGCGTCGCGGTAATGACGGTCATGGCGGCTGTCAACTTATGCGCGGTCGGGGCGTTTTACACATAGCCTGCAAGTTCATTGTAAAAAATGGTCTCGATGCAGGCCACAATCTAAAGGGGGATTCCATGAAAAAATTGCTGCTGATTTTGACGATGTGGCTGGTGATGATGGGCGCTGCGTTTGCGCAGACCGTAAACATCAACACTGCGAGTAAGGAACAACTTGATGGGCTAAAAGGAATAGGGCCGGCCAAGGCGCAGGCGATTATTGACTACCGCACCAAGAATGGTCCGTTCAAGACGGTAGACGATCTTGAAAAAGTGCCTGGCATCGGGCCGGCGACCATGAAGGACATCCGCGGCAATCTTACGGTAGCAGGCGCCACCACCGACAAGCCCGGCGCGAAATCGGACGACAAGAAAGCCGAACCGGCAAAAGCCAAGGCCAAGGACGACAAGAAGGCCGATCCTGCGGTCAAGGGCAAGGACGACGGCAAAGCTGGCGACAAGAAAGCCGATGTCAAGAAGGACGACAAAAAGGCTGACGTAAAGAAAGATGACAAGAAGGCTGACGCCAAGAAAGACGACAAGAAAGCCGATGTTAAGAAGGATGACAAAAAGGCTGACGCAAAGAAAGATGACAAGAAGGCCGATGTCAAGAAGGACGACAAAAAGGCTGACGTAAAGAAAGATGACAAGAAGGCCGACGCCAAGAAAGACGACAAGAAAGCCGATGTCAAGAAGGATGACAAGAAAGACGACGCCAAGGCCGACAAGAAGTAATCCGGTTCGCGTTGCAAAAAACCCCGCCGCGGCGGGGTTTTTTTTCGTGGTCGGGATTTCGCTGTTTCGGCTATGATTGCATTATCCCAACCGAGACAAGAATCCAACGTGAGCCACACTCTCGAACATTTCGTAGGCAACACACCGCTGGTGCGCTTGCAGCGCATTCCCGGCGACACGACCAATGTCATTCTTGCCAAGCTGGAAGGCAACAACCCGGCCGGCTCCGTCAAGGACCGTCCGGCGCTGTCGATGATCAAACGCGCGCAGGCGCGCGGCGACATCAAGGCCGGTGACACGCTGATTGAACCGACCAGTGGCAATACCGGCATTGCGCTTGCCATGTGCGCGGCGATGATGGGCTATCGCATGATCCTGGTGATGCCCGAAAACCAGTCGGTGGAGCGCCGCCAGAGCATGGCGGCGTACGGCGCGCAACTGGTGTTGACGCCCAAGGAGGGCGCCATGGAGGCCGCGCGCGATACGGCAGAGCGCATGGTGAAAGAGGGCAAGGGCATCATGCTCGACCAGTTTTCCAATGCAGACAATCCGCTCGCGCATTACGAAACCACCGGCCCCGAAATCTGGCGCGATACCGAAGGCAAGGTCACGCACTTCGTGTCGAGTATGGGCACCACCGGCACCATCATGGGCGTGTCGCGTTTCCTCAAGGAAAAGAATCACG
>VFLF01000715.1 GCA_009885185.1 Nitrosomonadales bacterium
CTTGTCGAAGGGCTACGGGGCTTCGACAGAGCCTGTCCTGAGCTCGTCGAAGGGCTCAGCCCGAACGGTGTAATGTATTTGGGAAAGATCAATAGGCGCAGCCGCGTGCACATCATCTGCCTCACCTTCGACTTCGACGGCATCTCCGGCTTCATGTCGCGCAGGCAGGTGGGGCCGTCGTGGTTGTCGCGCGGTGAGTTTGGCCCGCGCGTGGGCGCGCCGCGTCTGATCGAGTTGTTTCGCAAGCACGATATTCAAACCTCGTGGTATGTGCCGGGACACACCATCGAGAGTTTTCCCGATGCAGTGAAAAATGTCATCAATGCGGGGCACGAACTCGCGCATCACGGCTGGACGCATCGTCCGCCCGCGAGCCTGAGCGCGCAAGACGAGGAGCGCGAGCTTACCCGCGCGAATGACTCGATCAAAAAAATCTCCGGCGCGTACGCGCGCGGCTACCGTTCGCCATCGTGGGATTTGTCGCCGCACTCGGTAAGGCTTTTCTTAAAGCACGGCTTTGACTACGACAGCAGTATGATGGGCGACGATTACACGCCGTACTACGCGCGGCAGGGCGATGTGATCAATCTGGAGCAAGCTGCACAATTCGGCGCAGAAAGCCCGCTGGTGGAAATGCCGATACATTGGTCCACCGACGACTCGCCGCATTACGAGTTTGTGCGGGCCGAAACCTCGCTGCGGCAGGGCCTGAAAAACGCGCATCACGTCGAACAAAACTGGGTGGATGATTTTCACTACATGCGCGATACCGTCGAATGGGGCGTGCTGACCTACACCTGTCACCCGTTCATCAGCGGGCGCGGGCACCGCATCATGGTGCTGGAGCGCATGATCCGGCAGTTAAAGAACGAGGGCGCGGTATTCATGCGCGTGGATCAGGCGATGGATGAATTCAAACGCCGGCACCCGCTAACGGCAGACGCATCATAAGTATTTGTTTTTAAATGATATTTATGTTTCGGCGCAAGACAATGTGCGGCGCATCACGTAGAATGCGCGCTTTATAAAAAAGCGCAAACATGATCCGCACCCGCTTCGCTCCCAGCCCCACCGGCTACCTTCATATCGGCGGCGCGCGCACCGCGCTGTATTGTTGGGCATTCGCCAAAAAACACGGTGGCACCTTTGTGCTGCGCGTCGAGGATACCGACCGAGAACGCTCCGCCGAAGCGTCGGTGCAGGCGATCCTCGATGGCATGCAGTGGCTGGGCCTCGACTACGAGGGGCCGTATTTTCAGATGCAGCGGCTCACGCGCTATCGCGAAGTGGCGGATGAATTATTGCGCACCGGCCACGCCTACCCGTGTTATGCCACCAAGGAGGAACTCGATGCCATGCGCGAAGGCCAGCGCGCGCGCAACGAAAAGCCGCGCTACGACGGCCGTTGGCGTCCGGAGAACGCACGGCACGCCGGGCTCAAACCACCCGCCGGCGCGCAACCGGTAATACGCTTTCGCAACCCGGACGCCGGCGAAGTCACCTGGGATGATGTGGTCAAAGGCCCGATCACCATTGCCAACAGCGAGCTGGATGATTTGGTCATCATGCGCGCCGACGGCATCCCCACTTACAACTTTGGCGTGGTGGTGGACGACATCGATATGGAAATGACCCACGTGATCCGCGGCGACGATCACGTCAACAACACGCCGCGCCAGATCAACATCTACAAGGCGCTGGGCAAAACCCTGCCGAAGTTTGGCCACGTGCCGATGATTCTGGGACAGGACGGCGAGCGTTTATCCAAGCGCCACGGCGCGGTAAGCGTGATGCAGTATCTGGAAGAGGGCTTTTTGCCCGAGGCGTTGGTGAATTACCTCGCGCGGCTGGGCTGGTCGCACGGCGACAACGAAAAATTTTCGCGTGAAAAACTGGTTGAGTGGTTCGACCTTGAACACATCAGCCGCTCGCCCGCGCGCTTTGATCCCGACAAACTGCGCTGGCTGAATCAGCAATACATCAAGGAGGCGGATAACGAGCGGCTGGCGACACTGACGCAGCCGTTCCTTGAGCTCGATGGTTGCGCAACGGGACAGGGCGCGCCGCTGGCAAGCGTGGTGGCGTTGCTGAAGGAGCGCGTTTCCACGGTGGAAGAGCTCGCCGACGCGGCGGTGTATTTTTACCGCACGATAGAACCTTCCGTCGAACTGAAAAAACAGCACTACATCGCCGGCATCAAGCCCGCGCTGACGGATTTGCAGGCGCGCTTGACCACCGCCGAATGGAGCCGCGCCAAAATCAACGACGCCGTAAAAGCTGTTATCGCCGAACACAAACTGAAAATGCCGACACTGGCGATGCCGCTTAGAGTGATGGTTACCGGAGGCGCACAAACGCCCTCTATTGATGCCACGCTCGAACTCATCGGTCGCGATCAGGTGTTGGCGCGCATGGCAAAGCAGTTGCAGGAATTTCCCTCGTGAATTCCGGATTTTTCTTCCTTTACAGAGGGTTGGCACGCCGGTATAATCCGCAACCTTTCGTGGGGGTATAGCTCAGCTGGGAGAGCGCTTGCATGGCATGCAAGAGGTCAGCGGTTCGATCCCGCTTACCTCCACCAAAAACGCAGTAGCAGATCGGTAGTTCGCGGTCGGTACGTCAGTGTGCAGTTGCCTCGTTGTCCCTATCGTCTAGAGGCCTAGGACATCGCCCTTTCACGGCGGTAACACCGGTTCGAATCCGGTTGGGGACGCCAATAAAAACAACGGGTTACCGAGAAATCGGTAGCCCGTTTCTCATTTTAGGTAACTTTTAGGTAATATCCCGTTCTGGATTTCGCCTCGTTATCGCTCCTTTGGGTCATCCGAGCGGCGAAAGTAAAATTGTCCGCTCGTCTTCAAACTCGACTAGAGCCATTCGTTGTCAAAGAGGCCTCATCCACTTATAGCCGTTTGCCCACAGCCCCCAGATACGGCAAGCCATGCTTCCGAATGTCGGCCCGCATTTCATCCGATAAGAAGAGGGTAGTGATAC
>VFLF01000059.1 GCA_009885185.1 Nitrosomonadales bacterium
CGGCGCCACACTTAATGAACTGGCGCGCAATCTCAAGCAAGCAGGCGCGGCGCGCGTCACCGGACTCATTGCCGCGCGCACGCTGCCGGACGCCCACCGAAAACGTGCCGGTCATGTTTGACATCGTACTCTACGAGCCGGAAATCCCGCCCAACACCGGCAATGCGGTGCGCCTCGCGGTCAATACCGGCGCGCGTTTGCATCTGGTCAAACCGATGGGGTTTTCGATTTCGCACAAGCAACTTGAACGCGCCGGCATGGATTACCGCGAGTTCGCCGATGTCACCGTGCATGATGACTGGAGCGCGTGCCAGGCGCATTTCAGCGGGCGGCGACTGTTCGCGGTTACCACTCGCGGTTCGCAGCGACACGACAAGGTAGCGTATCGTGAAAACGACGTGTTCGTCTTCGGCCCCGAAAGCCGCGGCTTGCCGAAAGCACTGATTGACGCACTGCCGACGGAACAGCGTATCCGCCTGCCGATGCGCACCACGGCGCGCAGCCTGAACTTATCGAACGCCGTGGCGGTAGTAGTTTACGAGGCGTGGCGGCAATTGGGGTTTGCCGGCGGAACTTAGAGTGCCTAACATAATGAAACCCATGCGGTTTCATTATGTTAGGCACTCTTATATTACGACGCGGCGCTCGCCGCCTTCGCACCCACGGCGTGATTGGACACCACCTCCAGCACCAGTTTGCGCCCGGCGTTAAACAACTCGGTACGCACCACCGCGATGTTGCGCCCGCTTTGCAATATCGTTGAACGCGAGGTCACCACCTTGCCCTGACCGGGACTGATGTACCACGCCGAGGCACCGGTGAGGATCGGGTGTTCGGGCACTGCGGCTTCGGCCGTGACCAGCGCGGTGTTTATCGACATGCCGCCCTGCACGTGGCCGACGCGGTTGCCCACGTGCATGCCGACCGGCAATTTGCCGATGGCTCCCGTCGGTGTGCGTTTGAGCACCGGGTTCCACAGGCTCGACAGCAGATCGCCGTTTTGCGCGACACGCAGGGCTTTTTCGACACGACGTATTACGACTTTCTCGGGCGGTTCGAGTTCGTTTTTTTTCAGCAGCGGCAACTGCGCGCCGTCCGGCCCGCCTTCCCACGGCAGGCCATACATCGTCATGCCCTTGGGCGCGGGCGGCGATACCCACGCGCCCGACATGCGCATCACTTCGCGCCCGCTACACACGATGCGTCCGGCAGCCACACTTTCCGGCAGCGCGGTATGCGGTGAAAAGCCGCTGCCGCGCCCACTGATTTCGAGCGTGCCCAACGCGGGCGCACCGGTGAATTCGACGCGCAGCATCAGCGTGGCCGTGCGCACATTCGGATCGATATGCACACGATTCGCCGCCGCCAGCGCCATGTCGGCCGAAAACAGCATAGCCGCGCGATGCACGATGCCGTCGGCGTTGGTGCAATGCGGCTGGGCGGCGACGGTGAATTCCACGCCGTCGGTCTGGTAGCGTTGCGGCGTGAAGCCGAGAAAATAACCGGCGAAATGCATGCCCGGCGCACGGTTGCTGGAGATCGAGCGCAACACGTGCCGGCGAATGAATTTGATACTTTCAGGACTAAAACTCACGACAGACCATCCTTATATAAGTATTTGTTTTTATTTATATTTTTATTCTGATTTCGGGTCGCGCGACAACAGCTCGCGCGCCACCCGCGCCGCGGATTGCGGCGCATCCAGCACGCGGCACACCGCCTCGGTGATTGGCATATCGATGCCGCGCTCGCCGGCGATGCGCGCCACTTCACGCGCGCTGTAGACGCCCTCGGCGACGTGACCGAGTTCGGCGAGTATCTGCGCCAGCGGCTTGCCTTGTCCGTCTCCTTGTCCCAGCATCAAGCCCACGCGGCGGTTACGTGACAGATCGCCGGTGCAGGTGAGTATCAGATCGCCGACGCCCGCCAGGCCCATGAAGGTTTCCACGCGCCCGCCCAGCGCCACGCCCAGCCGCGATATTTCGGCCAGCCCGCGCGTCATCAACGCGGCGCGCGCGTTCAGCCCGAGTTTCAATCCATCGCAAATGCCGGTGGCGATTGCCATCACGTTTTTCACCGCGCCGGCGACTTCCACGCCGATCACGTCGCTGCTGGAATACACGCGCAGCGACCCGCCATGCAGTTCACGCGCGGTAGCGCTTGCGAACGATTCGTCGGCTGATGCCAGCGTCAATGCCGTCGGTTGCCCGCGCGCCACTTCCTCGGCAAAGCTGGGGCCCGACAACACGCCGCAGGTCGCCTGCGGCAATTCAGTGGCGCACACCTCGTGCGGCAGCAAGGCGTGTTCGCGCTCAAAGCCCTTGCACAGCCACACCACCGGCGCGTTGCAACCTGCCGCCTTGATGCGGCGCAAGGTGTCGCGCAAGCCGGCGGTGGTCATAGCCGCAAGTATCAACTGCGCATCACGCAAAGCCACGCCGAGATCGGCGCCGACGACGATGGATGTCGGCAAGGTAACGCCCGGAAGATAGCGGCTGTTTTCGCGGCTCGCCTGCATCGCTGCGGCCCGAGCGCCATCGCGCGCCCACAGCGTGACGTTGTGCCGCGCGGCAAGGTGCACCGAAATGGCGGTACCCCATGCGCCGGCGCCGAGTACGGCGATGTTCATTCGGTATAACTCAGGACGGTCAGACGCCCCACACCTGCGACACGCGGATGAAGCCCGCCGCGCCATCGCGATGACGCACGCGCAACCAGCCACCCGCCACCACTTCGGTCAGGTCCAGCAACACGTTTTGTTGCGCCTGAAACACCACCGGCGCATTGTCATCCGCGCTTTGCCGCACCGGCGCCACGGGTGTCTTTACCATCACGGTGCGCAGCTTGGCCGAAACCTGTTTCGCGTCGACCCAGCT
The DNA here is from genome assembly GCA_009885185.1 of Nitrosomonadales bacterium. The sequence continues at coordinate 2,877 of VFLF01000059.1, forward strand.
CAAGGCGCCACTGGCATCACGCACCTTGATCCAGCCTTCGACCACGACAATGATTTCGAGCGGATAACCTTGGCTCACCACGAACAGTTTTTTGGATTGCGACGACGGCGCGTCATAAAGTATCGCCGCCTCTTCGGTCACCGCGCGAAAGTCCGCCGCCGTCGCGCAAACGCACGCCAGGCACAACGCCGACAGCAACGACGCGATGGCGCGAAATCGCATGCCGGCCACGCTAGTTCACCTGCGACGGCGCCGGTTGTTCGCCGGCCTGCTGTTGCTGCTGTGCCTGCATGTAGATCTGGTTGAAATCCATGTGCTGCAGCGTCACCGGCGGGAAGCCCGCGCGGGCCACCGCGCTCGCCACCGATTCACGCGCATAGGGCAGCAGCGTACTGGGGCACAGAATGCCCAGCACCGCATCCAGATCCTGTGGCGGCAGATTGCGAATATGAAACAGCCCCGCCTGCGCCACCTCGACCAGAAACACCGTGCGGTCGGTCAGTTTCGCGGTCACTGTCGCGCTGAGCACCACTTCATACAGCGCGCCCTGCTCCACCACGGAGGCGCTGGTGTGTATGTTCACATCGATCGTGGGCTGCTCGCTTGCCAGAAATATTTGCGGCGCGCCGGGCACTTCCAGCGACATATCCTTGACGTAAATTTTTTCGATGCTGAATATCGCCTGCTGCGGCGCTTGTGCATCCTGCGGTTGCTGCGGTTGCTCGCTCATGAATGCTCTCTAAGACTCTCTAAGGTTTCGCCAATAGGGGATCAAGCCCGCCCGCCCGATCCAGCGCGGAAAGGTCGTCATAGCCCCCGACGTGCGTGTCTCCGATGTAAATTTGCGGCACGGTGCGCCGCCCGGTTTTTTCCATCATTTCGGTTCGGCGCGCCGGATCACGATCGATATACACCTTCTCGATATCCTTCACGCCCTTGTTTGCCAGTAGCCGCTCCGCGGATACGCAGTACGGTCAAACCGCGGTGCTGTACATCAGTACTTTGGCCATGATTATCCTGTGTTGATGTAACGAAATTATTTTACCAGCGGCATGCCGGCCTGCACCCACGCGCCGATGCCGCCGCGCAAGGCCACCACATCGGCAAAGCCCTGCTTGCGCAGCGTGTCCGCCGCGCTCGCCGAACGCCGACCGCTGGCGCAACAGACAATCACCGGCTTTGCTTTGAGTTTTTCCAACTCCTTTATGCGCTCGTCGAGTTGTTTCTCGGGAATGTGCCGCGCGTTGGTGATGTGCCCGCCGGCGAATTCGCTTTCGTCACGCACATCGATCACCACCGCATCTTTGCGGTTGATCAGCATCACCGCGTCGGACGGCCCGACTTCGGCGGCCGTGCGCATGCCGCGCGTGAACAACGGATACAGCAGCATGCCGCCGGACACCAGCGCCAAGCCGAGCAACACCATGTTGAACGGGCTTTTTTGCAGAAAAACGAAGAACTGCTCCAAGGGAAACTCCTGAAATGGGCTAGAATTATACCGTATGCGATTGCTCGAAACTTTTCCAGAAAAAACATGGCCTTGATGTGGTAAATGTGACCATCACACCCGTTTTATTAATTATCCTTGACGGCTTCGGCCACCGCGAGGAATGCGACCACAACGCCATCTGTCAGGCGCGCAAGCCGCACTGGAATTTCCTGTGGAAAACGCACGCCCACAGCATCATCGACGCCTCGGGAAAAATGGTGGGCCTGCCCACGGGACAGATGGGCAACTCCGAAGTCGGCCACATGAACATCGGAGCGGGCCGCGTGGTGTATCAGGACTACACCAAAATCGAGCATGCGATTGAAACCGGCGAGTTTCGCAACAATCCGGTGCTGCTCAAAGCCATCGACACCGGAAAAAAGAATGCGTTGCACATCCTCGGCCTGCTGTCGCCCGGCGGAGTGCACAGCCACGAATAGCAG
>VFLF01000363.1 GCA_009885185.1 Nitrosomonadales bacterium
CAGGCCGTCGTTCATCAGGTATTTGCGCATCACGCGCCACATCCAGCCGGGGTGCATCGCCATGTCCACTGCCGCCGTGACGTTGGGCTTGAACGGAAAGGAGAAGCCGTTGCGCTCGTTGTGCTCGCGTCCGCGCCCCGGCGCGGCGTCGATGGTCACGACCAGCGCTTCCCAACCGAGGTCGCGCGCACGCGTCACCATTTCGTACGAGCCCGCCTCATCCGCCCACGGGTAAAGCTGGAACCACTTGCGTGCATCGGGCACGGCCCTGCTGACTTCCTCCATGGCGGTCAGCGCACCCGTGGCCAGTGTGAAGGGAATGCCCGCTGCGGCAGCCGCCCTCGCCAGTTCGATCTCGCCTTGATACCACATCAGGCCCGCGCTGCCGGTTGGTGCAATCCCGAACGGCAGGTTGATGCGCTGGCCGAAGATTTCGGTGCCGAGGTCGCGCGTCGACCAATCGTTGAGAAAGTGCGTGTGCAGCTTGATGCGCTGAAACGCCGCGCGGTTTTCTTCAAGCGAAATCCCGTCTTCCGTGCCTTTGTCGACGTATTCGAAGATGCCTTTGGGCAGGCGGCGCTTCGCTACCTCGCGCAGATCAAAGATGTTGTAGCAGCGATCAAGGCTGGTCATAGGATTGTCTCCCCTGAGTTCGTTACGCCGGTCATTACGCTGCCGCGATCTCCAACTCCATTCCCTTCGCTACCAGTTGCGTACCGAGCTTCGCGCCGCGCACATTGAGTTCGCCGAGTTCCTTGCCCTCGTTCGCCGGATCGCAAAAATAGGTTTCGTTCAGATCGTTATGGCGCACGAACCTAATGCCCACTTTCGACACCGCTTTTTTCTCGACATTGACCAGCGCGATCATGCCCAGCCAGTCGCCGTGCTTGCGTCCGCCGTGGCCGGTGTGAAAGCAAAAGCTGCCGAGGCCGTAGAGGATGGTTTTACCCTGATAAATTTCGGTGGGCAGCGAGTAGTGCGGGCCGTGGCCCATGACGATATCCGCGCCGCTGTCGATGGCCGCGTGCGCGATCATCGGCATGTAATCGAGCACGTCTTTATGCAGCCCCCAGTGGCAAGAGGCGACGAGAATGTCGCATTGCTTGCGCAGCGCGGCCACGTCGTCCTTGTAGAGTTGCAGATGCTTGGCGTCGGGCCAGGTGAGAATTTCCGGCGGAATGCCGGGGCGGTTGGCCGGGGGTACCTCCGGGCGGGTTTTGTGCAGCGGCAACTGGTACGCGGTGTGGCCCTTGATGGTGGCGACACCGGCGGTGTGCGTGGTGGCTTCGTGGTTGGTCGGCCAATAAACGGACGTGCGCTGCAAAAAGCCATAACGCACGCCGTTTTTTTCAATGATGACCGGCGCGTAGGCGGCCGCGCGATTGGCGCCGGCGCCGGTGTGCTTGACGCCGATTTCATCCAGTCGCGCTACCGATGCGTTGATCGCGGCTTCGCCGTAGTTCACGTTATTGGCGATGCCTACCGCATCGATGCCTGCGTATTTCAGCGACTCACCCGCCGGGCCCGGCGTGGCGAAAAAGCCTTCGTTGTCCCATGTGTGGCCGCCCGGCGGCGCGTAGAGGCAGCACTCCATATTGGAAAAGCGCACATCGGCGGCTTTGAATTCGGTAATGGTTTTGCGAAACGGCACGGCCGGATCAGTGACGTTCATCAGGTTGATGTCGCCGGTGAGTATGAGTTGGGCCACGAGGATTCCTTCGGTAAATGGGGTGGAGTAGTCAACTGATTTTAGTCGAGAGACAATGCCGGTGCCAGCATTCCGGCGAGAGGGAGGTTCTCATGAACAACGCGTATCACATTGTACGAAACCTGTTCTGCATGGCGATGTTGTGTCCGCTGTTGGCGGCTGCACAAACCTATCCCGCCAAGCCCATTCGCCTGCTGATCGGCGCGCCGCCCGGCGGCGGCAACGATGTGCTGGGGCGCGTGGTGGCTCAGCGGTTGACTGACCGCATCGGCCAGCAAGTGGTTGTCGAGAATCGCGGCGGCGCGGGGCAGACCATTGCCGGCGACATCGCGGCGAAGTCGCCGCCCGATGGTTATACCGTGCTGCTGGTATCGTCGAGCTTCATGATCTCGGCGCTGGTGTATCCGAAACTGCCGTATGACACCGTGCGCGATTTCGCTGGCATCACGCAGATTGCCACCATACCGCAAATGCTGGTGGTGCATCCCTCGCTGCCAGTGAAGACCGGCCCGGAGCTGATCGCGCTGGCGAAAAAAAATCCCGGTGCGCTGATGTACGGCTCGGGCGGCAACGGCTCCACGCAGCATCTGGGCGCGGAGTTGTTCAAATACCTGACCAAAACCAACCTCGTGCATATACCGTTTAAAGGCGCGGGGCCGGCGATATCCGCGATGTTGTCGGGCGACTTGCAGGTGTTCTTTTCAACCGTGCCGTCCGTGCAGCCGCTGGCGCAGGCCGGCAAACTCAAAGCCATCGCAGCGGCAGTAGCCAAACGCATACCAACCTTGTCCGATCTGCCGACGCTGGAAGAGCAGGGCGTGCGCGGCATGGATATCAGCGGCAATTACGGCTTGCTCGTGCCCGCCGCCACGCCCGCCACGGTGATTCGCTACCTCAACGAGGAGGTGGGCAAGGTGTTGGCCACACCGGAGGTGCGCGATCATCTGGCGCGGCAGGGCGCGTTTTTCTCCACCG
>VFLF01000823.1 GCA_009885185.1 Nitrosomonadales bacterium
CAGCCGCAATCACATCGCCATCGTAGTGGATGAATACGGCGGCGTCGCCGGCATGGTGACGATTGAAGACGTGCTTGAGCAAATTGTCGGCGACATCGAAGACGAGCACGATGTCGATGAGGTGGAAGAAAAAATCGTGCAGGAACGCGGCGGCCAGTACCGTGTCAAGGCAATGACGGAAGTTTCTGATTTTAATGAGTTTTTTGAAACCGCTTTCGATGACGAGGCGTTTGACACCATCGGCGGCCTGGTGCTCCAGCACTTCGGACACATCCCCAAGCGCGGCGAGCAGATCAGCATCGATAATCTGTCGTACAAGGTGTTGCGTGCCGACAGCCGCCGGCTGCACCTGTTGCAGGTGGTGAAGAAAAAAGCGGGATGAAAACGCGGCTGGACACGCCGATCCCGCCGTGGGTGGCATTGATCCTTGCCCTACCGCTGGGCGCATTGACCGTTTGCAGTTTTGCGCCCTTCGATATTTCGCTGATCGCCGTGTTTGCACTAACGCTGTTGTTCCTGCGCTGGGCCGTTGCGCGCACGCCGCGCGAAGCGTTTTGCACCGGCTATGGTTTCGGGCTGGGATTTTTTCTTGCGGGCGTATCGTGGATTTACGTCAGCCTGCATACCTTCGGCGCGATGCCGATGCCGCTGGCCGCGCTGGCGACCCTGCTGTTTTGCGCGTTTCTCGCGCTGTTTCCCGCGCTCGCGGGTTACGCGGTGGCGCGCGTGCCGCGATCCGCCGCGGTCAAGCTGCTGCTGGTCGCACCCGCGCTGTGGATGCTGGTCGAGTGGACGCGCGGCTGGATTTTCACCGGATTTCCGTGGCTGGCCGTCGGGTATACACAGATTCCGGGGCAGCCGCTTGCGGGCTATGCGCCGGTGCTGGGCGTCTTTGGCGTATCGCTGGCGATTGCGTGGAGCGCGGGATGCCTCGCGCTAACCGTCGTTTGGACCTGGAACATGACATTTCGTGATGGGCCGGGTTCGCTGTCTGCTTTGCTGGAGCGGCGCTCGCGACCGTCCCTGGTTGTTCTGCTGTGCGTGGGGGCGCTCTGGCTGGCGGGCTTCGGCCTGAAACAAGTGGCATGGACGCAACCCACCGGCGTCACCACCACCGTCGAACTATTGCAGGGCAACGTGGCGCAGGACATGAAGTGGCGCGAAGACAAAATGATCGCCACGCTCAACACTTACCGCGACATGGTGAAAGCCAGTCCGGCGCAACTCATCGTGCTGCCGGAAACCGCGCTGCCGCTGTTTTTGCATCAGGTGCCGCCGGACTATCTCGATGATCTCGCGGCACACGCCAGACAAAACAAGGGCGACGTTCTCGTCGGCGTGCCGGAGCGCTTGGCAAACGGCGAATATTTCAATAGCGTGATTTCGCTAGGCAGCGCCACGACGCAGCGCTATCGCAAAAGCCACTTGGTGCCGTTCGGGGAATTCATCCCGCTGCGTCCGGTGCTGGGCTGGATTGTCGGCGTGCTGGCGATACCCTTGCAGGATTTTTCGCGCGGCGGCCTCGATCAGCAGCCGCTGAACGTCGCCGGCCAGCGTGTGGCCGTCAACATCTGCTACGAAGACGTGTTCGGCGAGGAAATCATCCGCCAGTTGCCGCAGGCCACGATACTGGTCAACGCCAGCAACGTGGCGTGGTTCGGGCGCTCCATCGCGCCACAACAACATTTGCAAATCTCGCAGGCACGCGCGCTGGAAACGGGCCGCTACATGCTGCGCGCCACCAACACCGGCGTCACCGCCATCATCGACGAACGCGGCAACGTGGTGAAAAAGGCCAAGGAATTCATCACCGCTACGGTGAAGCACGACGTACCCGGCTTTCAGGGCGCGACTCCCTACGTGCGCTGGGGCAATTACGCGGCGCTGCTGATCGTCGGCCTGATGCTGTTGAGCGCCGCGTTCATCGCGCGGAAAACATAGTAAGTCCGGCGCGTCGCCCATATACGTCCGGCGCGTCGCCCTATAAAATATAGGCACGAACGAATTCACGAGGAGAGATTATGCGTAAATATATGTTTTTATTGATATTTTTATTCAACATCCCGGCATGGGCCACGGCGGCCATTGTGGATGCGGCGTTTGTCGCAGAGGCGTTGAAGCGCGGCGCCATCGTATGGGATGTGCGCGCCACTGGCGACTTCGCCAAGGGACACATCCCCGGCGCGGTCAACATCGGCGCGGCGGGCGTGGTGCTGCGCAATCCCAACACCGAGGATTTTCTGCCAACGGCGCAGGTTGAAAAAGCGCTCGGCGACGGCGGCATCGATCCGGCGCAGGAAATCATTGTGTATTCCACGCGTGCGGACGTGATGGCGTACTTCGGTCTTTATACCGTGCAGTACTTCGGCGGCAAGCGCGGCTATGTCTATCATGACGGCATCGACGGCTGGCGCGCCGCCGGATTCACCGTGAGCACCGAGCCGCGCAAGCGTGCGCCGGTGGCGTTGAAACTCACACCCAACCCCGGCATCGCGGTTTCCACCGATCAGGTGATGGCGGCGACCAAGCGCAGCGGCGTGCAGATAGTCGATGCGCGCACCGTGGGCGAATTCGCCGGCAACGACATCCGCGCGATACGCGGCGGCCACATTCCCGGGGCGATCAACATCCCGTACGAACAAAACTGGGTGGACCCCGACACCGTGGCCAAACTCGCGCGCAAGCAGGTGGCGGACAACAGCGGCATGTCGCTCAAGGCCACCGAAGACCTAAGGAAACTCTATGCGCAGCTTGATCCCGAAAAAGAAACCATCGTCTATTGCCAGAGTGGCGTGCGCGCGGCGGAAACCGCCACCGTGCTGTCGCAACTCGGCTTCAAAAACGTGAAAGTTTATGATTCGTCGTGGCTGGGTTACGCGGCCAAACTGTCCGCGCCGGCGAACAACGAAACCTTTTTCAATGTCGGCGCATTGAACGGCAGACTCGCCACCATGCAGCAGCGCATCGAGCAACTGGAGCGCGAACTGGCCGGGGAAAAATCGCGCCGCCCGTAGCGCGCGCCTGCGGCAAGACAGACACCCTGCCGCGGGAATCCCTGTAAAATTCGCGGTTTCTACACGCGAATTTGCAATGCAAACCTTTCAGCAATTGATCCTGGCGCTTAATCACTACTGGGATCGCCATCACTGCGCGCTGCTCCAGCCCTACGACATGGAAGTTGGTGCGGGCACCTTTCACACTGCCACATTTTTGCGCGCCATCGGCCCCGAGCCGTGGAAAGCCGCCTACGTGCAACCTTCGCGCCGTCCGAAAGACGGCCGCTACGGTGAAAACCCCAATCGCCTGCAACACTATTATCAGTATCAGGTGGTGCTGAAACCCTCGCCGTCGAACATCCTCGATCTGTATCTGGGTTCGCTGAAGGAAATCGGCATCGATCCGCTGCAACACGATATCCGCTTCGTCGAAGACGACTGGGAATCGCCCACGCTCGGCGCGTGGGGCCTCGGCTGGGAAGTGTGGTTGAACGGCATGGAGGTCACGCAGTTCACTTATTTTCAGGAGGTCGGCGGCATACCGTGCAAGCCGATCATGGCCGAGATCACTTACGGTCTTGAGCGGTTGGCGATGTACATTCAAGGCGTGGAGAGTGTGTTCGATTTGCAATGGGCGCCGGGCATCACCTACCGCGACGTGTATCACCAAAATGAAGTCGAGCAATCGACCTACAACTTCGAGCACGCCAACGTTGATTTGTTATTGCAGCAATTCGGCAATTACGAATCCGAAGCCAAGCGCCTGTTTGAAGCAGGTCTCGCGCTGCCGGGCTATGAAATGGTGATGAAGTGCTCGCACAGTTTTAACTTGCTGGATGCGCGCGGCGCGATTTCCGTCACCGAACGCGCGGCCTACATCGGCCGCGTGCGCGCCCTGGCACGGGCGGCGGCGAATGCCTACTACCAATCACGCAAACTGCGCGGCTTTGAGCGCGCCACCGATGAGGCAGTGCAAGCATTTGTTTTTAAAGAAGAAATTGACGATGTCATGGCGATCCGCGCAAGGAGAAAATCATGAGCGCGCCGCTGCTGGTTGAGTTGTTTACCGAAGAATTGCCGCCCAAGGTGTTGAAAAAGTTGGGCGAAGCGTTCGCCGACGGCGTGTTGAGCGGATTAAGTAAAGCACGTTTGATGAGTGCAGAAGCGAAGCCGCTAGTGTTCGCCACGCCGCGCCGGCTGGCGGTGCTGATTCCCCATGTTGTCGCCAAAGCCGAGGACCGGCTCGAAAGCAAAAAGTTGATGCCGGCCAAGGTCGCGTACGACGCGGCGGGCAAACCGACGGCGGCGCTGGCGAAGCGCCTGGAAAAAGACGGTGCGTCAGTTACCCAACTGGAACGCAAAACCGAGGGCAGCAACGAGTTTGTGTATCTCACGCAAACCGTCCCCGGCGTGACGCTGGCCGCCGGATTGCAAAGCGCGCTGGAAGAATCCATCGCCAAGCTGCCCATTCCCAAGGTGATGAGCTACCAGTTGGCCAACAGCCACGCCACGGTGCATTTTGTGCGCCCGGTGCATGGGCTGATTGCGCTGCACGGCACGCAGGTGATCGATGTCGCGGTGCTGGGCCTGAAGGCAGGCCGCGTGGCGCACGGCCACCGCTTCCTCGGCGCACCCGATATGGAACTGAAAAACGCCGGTGAGTACGAAGTGCGGCTCCACGAAGAAGGCAAAGTCGTCGCCGGGTTTGAGACGCGCCGCGCGCAGATAGATGCGCAACTCAAGGCCAAGGCCGCCGAACTCAACTGCACGCTCGGCGACTACGAAACCCTGCTCGACGAAGTGACCGCGCTGGTGGAGTGGCCGGTGGTCTACGTGGCGTGCTTCGATGCGGAGTTTCTGTCGGTGCCGCAGGAGTGTTTAATCCTCACCATGCGCACCAACCAGAAGTATTTTCCCCTGTTCGACCCCTCTGGAAAACTCACCGAGAAGTTTCTGGTGGTGAGCAACATGGCGGTGGCCGATCCGGTAAACATCGTCGAGGGCAATAAGCGCGTGGTGCGCCCGCGACTGGCTGATGCGCGCTTTTTCTATGAGCAGGATCGCCGCGCGCGGCTCGAAACGCGCGTGCCGGGGTTAAGCAAAGTCGTCTATCACAACAAGCTCGGCACGCAGCTTGAGCGCGTGCAGCGCATCCAGTTGCTCGCTGGGAAAATCGCGCGCCTGACCGGCGCCGATCCGTTATTGGCCGAGCGCGCCGCATGGCTCGCCAAGGCCGATTTACTCACCGGCATGGTGGGCGAGTTCCCAGAGTTGCAGGGCATCATGGGCCGCTATTACGCGCTGCACGACAGCGAACCGGCGGTGGTGGCGGATGCGATTGCCGAACATTATCTGCCGCGCTTTGCCGGTGACCGCC
>VFLF01000747.1 GCA_009885185.1 Nitrosomonadales bacterium
CGATTGTCGTTGACCCAGGGTTGCCCCAACGACTCATGCAGCTTGGGCGTGATCGCGCGCGACAGTGCGTCCGCGCCACCGCCAGGCGCAAACGGGATCAACAGGCGCACCGGCTTGTCGGGCTTCCAGTTTGCCGCGCCGGCAGCTCCGATCAGCCCAAGCGCGAACATCATGCCGATTGCCATACGTGCCGTCATTCGCATCGCCATCATTCCGCCTTTATTCCGCCGGCCCTCGCCACCTTCGTCCATTTTTCACGCTCACTGGCAATATAGGCGGCGAATTCCGCGGAACTGCTGCTGACGGCATGCAGGCCGCCCACCAGATATTGCGCGCGCAAATCCGGCAGCGCAAGGATGCGCGCGAGTTCGCCGTTCAATTTTTCAATCACGGGTTGCGGCGTGCCGGCGGTGGCGAGCACGCCATACCACGAGCGCATGTCGTAGCCCGGCACGCCCGATTCGGCGATGGTCGGCAGGTCGGGAAACTGCGGATCACGCTTGCCTGCCGTGGTGCCCAGTGATCTCAGGCGCCCGCTTTTTACATGCGGTATCACCGGCGCCATGCTGGCGAACGCGAGTTCAAGTCGTCCGGTGATGAGATCAATGGTGTATTGCGGACTGCCGCCTTTGTAGGGCACGTGGATCATTTTCGCGCCTGTCATCGAGGTGAACAAGGCGGCCGCCAGATGCGGCGTCGAGCCGTTGCCCGACGACCCATATGTCAATTGCCCGGGCCGTGTTTTCGCCAGTTCGGCCAGTTCTTTCGCGGAACGAATCGGAATCGACGGATGTGCCACCAGCATCAGGCCCGCGGTCGCTGCGAGCGTGATCGGCGCAAACGCGCGCTGCGGATCGTAAGGAATCTTGGTGTAAAGAAATGCATTCACCACCAGGTTGCCGGTGGCGCCGATCAGCAGCGTGTAGCCGTCCGGCGGCGCCTTCGCCACCACCTCGCCCGCCACGCCGCCGCCTGCGCCGGTGCGGTTATCCACCACCACCGGCACGCCCCACGCCTCGCTCAAGCGTATCGCCATCGGGCGCGCGACAATGTCGGTGACGCTGCCCGCGGGGAAAGGCGTGACGATGCGGATGGGTTTGTCGGGATAGGCCGCGCGGCAAGGGAACACCACCGCCAACACAAACAGAAACAAGAAGCTACGCAGCATGGCACAATTCCTCAAAAATCATCCACCGGGAACCGCAATGAAAGGCACAACCATTGTTTACGACGCCATCACCGTCAAGCGCGAAGGCGGCTTCGCCTTCGACGTATGGCACCAGAATCACTATGTTCCGTCACTGCTGGCCGCGGGTCAAATGCTCAACGTGCAGTGTTACGGCAGCCCGCTGTGGGCGACTTACGTGGCGGTATTTGAATCGAATGGCGATGCCGCGGCTTTGCACGGCGCGCTGCCCGCGCCCGCGCATGAATCGATCATCGCCACTGAACGCCATGTCGCCACGTTCATGAACCAGCAGATCGCGCCCGGTGCCGGCGATCCGTTTCGTGAAGCGCCGATTCTTTATCCGGTGCTGTTCAGCGTACCTGTCGAAGGCGAAAAGGATTTCAATGCGTGGTACGATGAAGAACATCTGGGCATTTTATTGAAAAGCCCGCACTGGCCGATGTGCCGGCGCTTCAAGGTTCTCGCGCCGAAGACCGGCGGTTGGACGCACCTCGCGCTGCATTACCTGCGTGATCTGCGCGCGCTAGAATCGAAAGAACGCGATGAAGCGCGGGCGACGCCATGGCGCGACCGGCTAGCGAAGAACGCGTGGTTCAAAGGCGATTACCGCGTGCTGTATAAATTTGGTACGCGCCGGACGCCTTAAATTACGCCTGTAGGCTGGCGACGCGGACCACCAGCTTGCCGGTGTTTTCCCCGCGAAACAGCATGCCGAGTCCGACGGGCGCCTGCGCCAGCCCCTCCAGCACATGCAGCTGTTGGCGCATGCTGCCGTCGCGTTTGCGCGCCGCAAGCCAGGTGCGGGCTTCAGCGTAACGGTCGTGATAATTGAACACCAGAAAACCCTGCATGCGTCCACGCGCCGCCGCCAGACGGCCCAGATTGCGCACGCCGTAGGATTCGGCAGCATGCGTCTCGGAGATGCGGCCGCACAGCACCACGCGCGCACCCGGCCGCAAATGCTGCAGCGCCGCGTCCAGTGTGGCGCCGCCGACATTATCGAAATACACATCCACGCCCTGCGGGCAGGCGCGGCCGATTGCCGCCGACAGATCCGGCTCCGCTTTGTAATCGATGGCCGCATGGGCGCCGAGGTCGCCAGCGACGTAAGCGCATTTCTGTGCGCCGCCCGCGATGCCCACAACATGGCAGCCGTCGATGCGGGCAATCTGCACGGCGATCTGGCCGACGCCGCCAGCAGCGGCGGAGACCAGCACGCGGTCATTTGGCCGCAAGCCGCCGATGTCGCGCAAGCCGAAATAGGCCGTAACCGCGCTGAGGCCCAACGGGCCAATCCAGTCCTCCACCGTGCCGAGGGTGAGATCCAGTTTTTGCAGGTAACGCACGGAAATGGTCGGATGCGTCTGCCAGCCCAGCCGCGCCTGTACCAGATCGCCCGGCACCAAACCTTCGGCGCGGCTTTGCAGCACACGGGCGATGCCGCCGCCGCGCATGACGTCGCCGAGTGCAATGTTCTGCTGATACCCTGTGCCCTCGCGCATCCAGGACCGCATGGCGGGATCGACGGACAGGTAAACGGTTTGCAGCAGTGCCTCGCCGGGGCCAGGCGCGCGCGCCGGCTGGGAATCCGCGGTGAAATGCTGTGGTCCCGGAATGGCCGTCGGCCGCGCGCTGAGCAGCAGGCGGTGGTTGGTTGCCGTTTCTTGCATCGGCTCTTGAGTCATGACAGAAAATCCCATCTTGCGCTGTTTGCACGCCGGGGCGCCGGCGACGGGTCTGCGGTGATTGCGCGCGGCAAGACGTTGCGCGCGCTTGCGTTGTGCGCGCTTGCTGGTTTCCGCATCGCAAATACATTATAGTCATTCACGCTGTATTCACGCTTTGCACATCGTGGATGGATCCGCAAGAACCATCAGGAATGCGCTGCACTTTGATGGGTTGTCCACAATTGGCAAGCATCACTCCACTCGTTTCTTAACACAGGGAGGCGCAGACAGTTTCTGTCGCGAACAATACTATGGCAAAACTCAATGGCGGCGAGATCATGGCACGTGCCCTGAAAGATCAGGGCGTCGAGTACATGTTCGGCATCGTGGGCTTCCCGGTACACCCGATTGCACGCGCGGCGCAAAAATACGGCATCAAATTCTACGGTTGTCGTAATGAGCAGGCGGCCTCCTATGCCGCCGGGGCTGTCGGTTACATGACGGGCCGGCCCGGCGCCTGCCTCGTGGTGTCGGGGCCGGGCGTGGTGCATGGCCTTTCCGGCCTGTCCAACGCGAAGGAAAACTGCTGGCCGATGATCCTGATCGGCGGCGCCTCGCCGGTGAAGCAAAACGGCATGGGCGCATTCCAGGAAGAGCGCCAGGTGCTGATCGCCACGCCGTTTTGCAAGTTCGCGCACGCGGTGGAAATCCCGCGCCGCATTCCGTTTTATGTCGAGATGGCAGTGCGAAATTCCATCTACGGGCGGCCCGGCGCCTGTTATCTCGACATGCCGGACGATATCATCCTGGGCGAGGCGGAAGAGGACACCCTGCAGTTTCCCGGCCGCTGCGCCGATCCGCCGCGTATTGCCGCGCCGCAGGAGTACATCGATCAGGCGATCGGTGTGCTGCGGCAGGCGAAACGCCCGCTGGTGATCGTCGGCAAAGGCATGGCGTGGTCGGGCGCCGAGGATGAAGTGCGCGCCTTTATCGAGCGCACCGGCGTGCCGTTTCTCGCCTCGCCGATGGGCAAGGGTGTGATCGACGACCGGCATCCGTTGTCGGTGGGCGCGGCGCGCAGCCACGCGCTGCAGGAGGCAGACGTGGTCGTGCTGATGGGCGCGCGGCTTAACTGGATCATGCATTTCGGCCTGCCGCCGCGCTTTAACAAGAATGTGCGCATCGTGCAGCTCGATATTTCGCCGGAAGCGATCAGCCAGAACGTCCCGGCCGAGGTGGCGCTGGTGGGCGACGGCAAGGCGATCGTGGGGCAGATGAACAAGGCGCTGGAAAGCATCGAGTGGTTCTATCCGAAAGACACCGAGTGGCACAAAGCCATCGCCGAGAAATCCGCTGCGAACGCGAAGCAAATTCAGCCGATGATCGACGACGAATCGGCGCCAACCAATTACTACCGTGCGTTCCGCGACATCAGCCCATGGATACCGGACAACGCCATCATCATCGGCGAGGGCGCAAACACCATGGATATTGGCCGCACGCAGATGCCGAACAACAGCCCGCGCACGCGGCTGGATGCCGGTAGTTTCGGCACCATGGGGGTGGGTATGGGCTTTGTGCTGGCCGCTGCCGCAGTGCATCCCGACCGGCCGATCATTTCAGTTTCCGGCGACTCGGCGATCGGTTTCTCCGGCATGGAAATGGAAACGGTCTGCCGCTACAAAATGCCGGTGAAGATCGTGGTGCTGAACAATGGCGGCATCGGCAGCGGCATGGCTGCGCTGCCGCAAAACCCGCTGGAGGCGGTGCCCAATGCGCTGACAGTCGGCGCGCGTTACGACAAAGTGATGGAAGCGTTCGGCGGCAAGGGCTACTTTGTCACCGATCCCAAGGATCTGAAAGCCGCGCTGGATGGCGCAATGGCGTTCAAGGGGCCGGCGCTGGTGAACGTGCAATTGCACCACGCTGCCGGGCGCAAGCCGCAGCAGTTCGGCTGGCACACGAGCTGACCCTGAAACTGTCATGAGCAAAGCCTGATGAATACGCTGACACCCGGACTCAAAGGCACGGCGGAACTCACGGTCGCGCGCGAACACTGCACCTCGCGCGGCGGACCGTGGGTGTTCATGACGCCTTCGATGGTGCAGTTCTGTGAACAGTCGTGCCACAATTTCGTGATGCCCATGCTCGCTGCGGGCCAGCATACGGTGGGCACGGTGGTCTACATCAAACATCTCGCGCCCACGCCCGAGGGCATGAAGGTGCGCGCCGAATTGGAACTGGTCGAAGTCGACCGCAGGCGCCTGAAGTTCAAGGTTCAGGTGTACGACGAGATGGAACTGGTCGGCGACTGCGAGCACGAGCGTTTCGTGATCGATATCGACAAGGCCGGCGAGCGTTTGCAGAAGAAGATCGAGGCGATGAAGCGGTAGGCGCACGTAAAACCACGAAAAATCCGATGAACTGGGGCGGAAAGCAGTCATTCGTTACGGTGGAGTGCCATCGGCTCAAACCGGTAGAGTCGAGATGTGGCGCGGTAGCAGTAGGTTTGGTTTGTCTGTTGCCGCCCCTTTCGTCTGGCGGTGCCCGAGTAACCTTGCCATAACCCCGTCTCCACATCCCGCTCATCGAACCGGACATGCAGATCGCCCGCATCCGGCTCTCGGACAAAACCTCACGCCTTCGCCCACGACTGCTCACGCCCACGCGCACTCAGCCGTACGAGCCCGATATGCCCGTACAGATGCGAGAGTGGATAGCTCCCGCCCCGTTTACACCTGACTTTGTGCTTGTTGCGCAACCACCGGCGTAACCGCGTCGCAGTGTAGCTATCGAGCGCCCGATACGCCCTGCTGTCGCTGCCTACTTGAAAGTAGTTCGCCCAGCCGCGTAGCGTGCGGTTCAATTTGCCCACCTTGTCCGTGGTCTCTTGCCACCCGGTTTTCAGTTCGGTCAACGCATGGATCTTTTCCACCATGCGTCGAATGCTTTTCTTCGACGGCCACAGGGCAATGCGAGCCTTCCCCGTAACAGCCGAATACCGCCTTCCAAACGTGTATCCCAGAAAGTCGAACTCACCCTCCGGCACTTTACAGATTCGTGTTTTCTCCTCGTTGACCGTCAGCTTCAACTTTCCCATGATCTCGCGCAGTTGAACCAAGGCTTGTTCCGCCTTGCCTTTCCTGCACAGAATCACCAGATCGTCCGCATAGGTCACGATCTTGCTGCCAAGACTTCGCTCCAATCCCCGTTGCTTCCATGCCAACACGAACCGGCGCATATACAGATTCGCCAGTAGCGGTGATATGGGTGAGCCCTGCGGGATGCCGCGCCGCTGATCCTTGGCCTCAGTTGTACGTGTTTTCCGCCCTCGGTCGTCGGTTTCTTCCACGGCGCATTCCAGCCATTGCTTGATCAGGTGCAGTACGCGTCGATCCACGACGCGCCGTACAACCGATTTCATCAATTCGGCATGAGGAATACTTCCGAAGTAGTCCGCGAGGTCGGCGTCCACGACTTCCGGGTGGCCGTAAAACAGCGTGTCCTTCACCTCGATCGCCGCTTGCTGGGCATTGCGCCCAGGGCGGTAAGCGTATTGCTCTGGTGGAAGGTCGGCTTCAAAGATCGGTTCCAGCACGAGCATTGCTGCTGTCATGCATACCCGATCCCGCACAGTTGAGATGCCCAAGGGCCGCAGCTTGCCGTTGGCCTTCGGTATCCACACTCGTCTGATTGATTCCGGTCGGTAGGTCTCTTCTCTGAGCGCAAGCGCCAGTTCACCGAGCCACCGCTGCACCCCATACGCCTCGATGTCCGCAAAGTCCTGGCCGTCCACACCCGGTGCACCCTTATTCGAGCGGCA
>VFLF01000010.1 GCA_009885185.1 Nitrosomonadales bacterium
TCAAAATCGCGCACCACGTCATACGGCGATTTCGCGCGCAGGTTGGGCACGATGGCAAACGTGGTGTGGCTGCTCACCAGCACGGTGTATCCATCCGGCGGCGCTTTGGCCACCAACTCCGCGCCGATGATGGTGCTGCCGCCGGGACGGTTGTCGATGATAACTTGCTGCCCGAGGCGCTTGGTCAGTTCATCGGCGTAGGAGCGCGCGATGACGTCGTTGCCGCCGCCCGGAGGATACGGCACCACGATGCGCACCGCGCGCGACGGGTAGGCGGTTGGCTGCGCATGGACAGCGCCACTCGCCAACAGCAACGCCATAGCACTACAAAAAATAGTGTTTAAAAACAAATACTCATGATTATTCATCGAGAGAGTCACGCCGCCAGCGTGCCGTTTTGATAGTCACGCACCGCCTGTTCGACTTCATCGCGCGTGTTCATCACAAAGGGGCCGTATTGCACCACCGGCTCCTTGATGGGCTTGCCGGCCAACAACAAAAAGCGCGCGGGTCCGCCGTCGGTGGTCAGCGTGATCTGATCGCCCGGCGACAGCACGCCGCCGCTGCGCGTTGCCAGCGCGCGCCCGCCGATCAGCAGCTTGCCTTCGTACACATACACAAACGCGTTGTAGTCTTCGATCAGATAATGATTAAACGGCGCGCCGTTGGGCAGATCGACATCGAGATACAGCGGATCGGTGCTGATGCCCGTGATGACGCCCTCGGTGCGCACCCCCGCGACGTTGATGCTGCCCGCGATAATTTTTGCCGTGCCGCCGTCGGCGAGTGTGACTTGCGGAATCTCATGCGGCTCGATATCGCGGTACCACGCCGGTTTCATTTTCTCGGCAGCGGGCAGGTTGATCCACAACTGAAAGCCGCGCATGCGGCCTTCGGTCTGCTGCGGCATTTCCGAATGAATAATGCCGCGCCCCGCCGTCATCCACTGCGCGCCGCCGCTTTTCAGATCGCCTTTGTTGCCCATGTGATCTTCGTGCAGCAGGTGGCCATCCAACATATACGTCACGGTTTCAAAACCGCGATGCGGATGCGCCGGAAAGCCCGCGATGTAGTCGTCGGGATTGTCGGTTGAAAACTCGTCAAGCATCAGGAACGGATCCACATACAAGCCGCGCTGACTGCCCAGACTGCGGCGAAGCTTGACGCCCGCGCCGTCGGAGGTGGGCACGGAGGGAATAACCTGTTGCAGGGTGCGGAGGGTCATGGTGTGTTTAAAATGCCTTGTTCGGTTAAAGTGCAAAACCTTCCACGTCATTCCCGCGAAAGCGGGAATCCATAACGCAGCACCCTATGGCACGGGCGTATGGATTCCCGCTTTCGCGGGAATGACGGCTTTGGCATTGGCGCACCCACGCAAAAGTTGGACCTTGCTCCATCTCACTCTGCCTTAATGTTCGCCGCGCGCGCGATTTTGGTGAAATTGGCGATCTCATCAGCGACAATTTTGTCGAACTCGCCCGGCGTGATCGGCTTCGGCTCCAGGCCTATGGCCTGCCAGCGCTGTTTTACTTCCGGCTCGGACAGGATGCGGCGTATCTCGGCATTCAACTTCGCCACCACCGGCTTGGGCGATTGCGACGAGGTAAGCACGCCGAACCACAAGTCCGCGCGAAATCCCGGCACGCCGGCCTCGGCCAGCGTGGGCATGTCGGGCAGCAAGGCATCGCGCTGCGACGACGACACGCCCAGCCCGACCACGCGGCCCTCTTTCACCATGCTGAGCGCGTTGGCAATGGGCGACATAAAGAGATGCACGCGCCCGCTGATGGTTTCGGTCAACGCTTCGGGGATGCCCTTGAACGGCACATGCACGATGTTGATCGCGGCGGCGGCCTTGAACTGCTCGGCGGCGAAGTGCGAGCCGCTGCCCACGCCCGCCGACGAGAAATTCAGCGCGCCCGGCTTGGCTTTTGCCGCCGCGAGAAAATCCTTCAGCGTCTTCGCGCCCAACGCGGGTGCTGCCACCAACAAATACTTCGACACCGCGGTCTGCGTGATGCCTGACAGATCCTTCACCGTATCGTAAGGCAGCTTGGCGTAGATGGCCGGGCTGACCGCATGCGCCGACGACACCGACAGCAGCGTGTAGCCGTCCGGGTTGGCAGTGGCGACCAGATTCGCGCCCACGGTGCCGCCCGCGCCGGGACGATTATCCACGATCACCTGCTGCTTCCATGACTCCGTGAGTTTTTGCGCGAGGTAGCGCGCGGTGATATCCGGGCCGCCGCCCGGCGTGAAGCCGACGATGATGCGGATGGGCTTGCGCGGGTAATCGCGCGCGGCGTCCGGTTGCGCGTGTGCATGGGTCACGACGCACAGGCAGCCCAACACGGCAACGGCCCACGACATTCGGCGATTCGGCATTGCGCACTCCTGCTGTGATTTCATTGGAGGCAAATTTTATCATCGCACCGCATCCCAGTCCGCACTACGTTTACTTCAGACCGTCACGCGCGAACGACAGCTATAATCAGCGCGCTCATGTCTGCACGACGCATTACCCCCATCGTTCTCGTACTCGCGCTGACCTCGGTGTTCTTCGTCGCGATGAAGGCCAACCGCGTGCTGGTCACGCTGTTCGCCGTGGATATCGGCGCCGGGCCGTTTCAGACGGGCCTCCTGTTCGCGCTGCACGGTATTTTTCCGCTGCTGCTGGCGGTCTCCGCGGGCCGCATCGCGGATCGCTTCGATAACCGCGTATTGATGTACGCGGGCGTCACCGCCTACGGACTGGCAATGCTGCTGCCGTACGCGTGGCCAGGCCTGCCGGCGCTCTACGCCTCCGCCGCGTTCGCCGGGTTTACCAGCATGCTGTTTGTGCTGGCGACGCAAAACTACGTCGGCGCGCTGTCCACCCCGGCCACGCGCACCAAAATTTTCAGTTATTACGCGCTCGGCGAATCGTTCGGGCAGGTGGTGGGGCCGGTGATGATCGGTTATGCCATCGACCACTGGCAGCATCCGCGCTCGTTTTTGTTGTTGACGGGCGTGAGCGTGCTCACTCTGCTGATGCTTTATGCCGGGCGGCGCCTGCTGCCCTACACGCAAAAACCCAAGGCGAGCGGCGGCGACACGCGCCGCATGGGTGACCTGCTCAAACTGCCCGCGATGCGCGCGGCACTCATCACCAACGCGGTGGTGATGGTGGGCTGGGATCTATTCAATCTCTACATGCCGGTGTACATGCGTGGCATCGGCTTCTCTGCCACCATCATCGGCTACATCATGGGCAGCTATGGCGTCGCGGCGATTATCACCCGTCTGGCGATACCACCGATCACCGCGCGCTGGGGCGTGCAGCGCATGATCGCGGGCGCGCTGGCGCTGGCGGCGTGCGGCTTTGTATTCGTGCCGATGACCATCGTGCCCGCGGCGCTGATGGGGCTGTCGTTTATCATCGGCCTGGGCGTCGGCTGCGGCCAGCCGCTATCGATGACCCTGGCCTACAACGCCTCGCCGCCGGGCCGCGCCGGTGAAGGCATCGCCATGCGGCTGGCGGTGAGTTATGGCGCGCATGTGTTCATCCCCACCGCGTTCGGCGCGTTGGGCGCGGCCATCGGACTGGCGCCGATATTCTGGCTGTGCGCGACGGCGCTGATGGGCGGCTCGGTGATGAACGTGAAGCAGGCGGCGAAAACCACGTAAACCGTTGGTTTTTCAGGGCCGTTACAGCAATCCCCGCACAAACTCCGAACCGAAGTTCGTGCATTCAAACGCATGCAAACCGAATTCGTCGGCGAGTTGCTTGAATGCGCTCAGCCCGCGAACCGAGTTGCCCTTTTCATCGAGCCGCGGTGAAAAAGTGCCGATGCCCAACTGCCGGTTGACCGCGCCCATGATGCCGCCGCCGACGCCGCTTTTGCAGGGCACGCCGACATCCAGCACCCAGTTGCCCGAATAATCGTACATGCCGCAGGTAAACATGACGGACAGCGTATCGCGCACCGCGCCCAGATCGAAGACCTGCTTGCCGGTGACCGGGTTTCTGCCTAGGTTTGCCAGTGTTGCGCCCATGCGTGCCAGGTCCGCGGCGGTGACCATTATCGAACATTGCTTGAAATAGAAATCGAGTCCCGGCTCGACCGGCGCTTCGGTCGCACCCACGTTCAGCAGCAAGTGTGCGATAGCGCGGTTGCGGTGTCCGGTCTCAGCCTCCGAACGATACACCGCCTCGGATATACCGAGTTCACGCCCGGCGGCATCTGAAAAACGGCTCAGCACCTGTTCCAGCGCGTAGGTTCCCAGCACTTTGTATATCAACGAGGAGATGGTGATCGCGCCCGCGTTGACCATCGGATTAAATGGCCGGTTGGTATGCGGATCAAAAACAATCGCATTGAACGCATCGCCGCTGGGCTCCACGCCGACGTGGCTGAATACCTTGTCGCGGCCCACAAGCTCGAGAGCGATGCAGTAGGTGAACGCCTTGGACACGGACTGGATGGTGAATTCGGTGTTGGCATCGCCGCACGTCCACATACGCCCATCGACTGTAGCGACGGCGATACCGAACTGATCCGGATCCGTCGCGGCCAACTCGGGGATGTAATCCGCGACCTTTCCCGTCCGCAGCGCCTTGCTCCCTTCGTATATCGCCGCGAGATATCGCTCAATTTCATGTTGAGGCGAGGCTGCGTGCTCTACACCGTCATCCATCCAGAATTCTCCACTATGGCGGTTTGCCGAAGCGCACTGGATTGAACGAACAATCCAAACACGCGCGCGCGGTGATGGATGTGATGAGCAATATTCATGCCGCGACTTTCAGCAATGCCGCAGGCAAGGCGCAGCCCATGCGCACCAACCAGGTGCGTCACACCGTTTTATGGCACCGTTTTGTGGCAATTCTTGTGTTGTTATGGGCACACGATGCTACGTGTACACGTGCGCATGCGGGGAGAGAGTATCCCCTTGGGAACCGCAGGGTAACGCCGGCCTGATCGTCGCGACCGCGGCTCGTTCGCCGCGGTCAGACGCGCGTTGATGCGCTACTTGATCGCCTGCGGATTGATCGGCGAGCCCACCGCGCGCGTGATCGGCAGCGGCGGCCCGCAGAAAAAGAACTCGTACACCTTGTCCGCCGCGCAGTCGTCGGCCAAATCCTTGAGATAAAAAATCTCGCCCATGGTGATGCCGATCATCGGGATCACCACCCAGTGCCACGGCTGCGAGGCGTCGTCGGTTTCATTCGGGCGCACTTCGCAGCCCCAGGTGTCGGTGCATATCGCGGCGATTTCTTTTTTGTGGATCCACTCCGCCGTCTCGAACGCCAGACCCGGCGCATCACCGCCCGCATAGCCGCCCCACTCACCGGTTTTTAAACGGTTTTCCATTTGCCCGGTACGCACGATCACAAAATCGCCGCGCCTGATTTCCACCCCCTGCGCTTTGGCGCAGGCGTCGAGATCGTCGTTGGTGATGGCTTCGCCGTCTTCGAGATATTCCTTTCCCAGATGGCGCGCCATGTCGAGCAGTACGCCGCGCCCGGCCATTTTGTCGCGGGTTTTATGGATGCCGTTTTTTTGCGCGCCATTGGTATCGACGAGCTTGGCGTCGTAGCCGTTCCACATTTTATCGTCGTAGAAAATGTGGCCGAGCGCGTCCCACTGCGTGCCGCATTGCAGCGGCAGCGACACCATGTCGTCGGCGTAGCGTAAACCGCCTTTGTCCTGATTGCCGGCGACGGCATCGGTGCCGGTGGCGAGCA
>VFLF01000181.1 GCA_009885185.1 Nitrosomonadales bacterium
CGCAGGCCCGACACGGTGTCGAAATCGCTGTCGCGCGCGGTTAAAAAAATAATCGGCAGCGTGGCCGACAACGCGCGCAGATCGCGGCACAGCGCAAAGCCGCCGTCGATCTCGTCGCCCAGGCCGATGTCGAGCAGCACCAGATCGGGCAGCCGCGTGCGCATGGCTGCCAGCGCATCGGGGCGGTTGGCGTGCTGAATCACCTCGTAGCCGTGTTTTTTCAGCACGTCGGCGGTGTTGGCGCGGATGGCGGGGTCGTCTTCGACAATGGCGATGCGGCGGGGCATGGTTTTCTCGGTGAATCTAAAAAAGGCATTTAGCCACAGAGAGCACAGAGGTCAATCAACACCTTGAGATATCTCTGTGAACTCTGTGTTCTTTGTGGCAAATCACATTTTTCAAGGTGAAATGTGTACATGAATATACCGCAAACCACGTGCCGGCCATCGGTCGCCGGGCAACTGCCTTTTTGTTGCCACAATTCATCAGCGCTCTGCCATAACCGTGCCCGCGTCCTGCCATGCCCGCGCCGTTTAATACCTCACATGCCCGGCGCGGCGCCGGGCGGGACAACAGGAGCGCATCATGAAGATAAGGGCAAAACCAGCGGTATTCGAAGCACAAAAAATTACCAGCGATATGTTGATGCTGACGGTACAGGCGCTGATCGTGGGCGCGGCGGCGGCAACACTGGCTGGGCTGCTGATCGCGGCGTTCGTCACCCTGATGGCCTGACGGCATGAAACAGGGTGCGTCTATCACTTGCGGGGTGCTGCGGGCCGGTGGCTGGGGCAATGGGCTATTTAGGAAAATTGGGTTGGACACTTCAATGAAGGACCTTAGCCACGTGGTGCCGAGCGAAGGCGGCGTCGGTCCCCAGCCACTGGCCCGGAGCATCTCGCGTTGCAGGTTCAATTCAGGAATTCAATCATGATTAAACGATTATTCGCCATAGGCTTTATCTTCTGCTGTGTCTCGGTGGCGTGGTTCATACTTGCCGGCGCAACGTATAAACGCACGCACGCCGCGGACGCCAGTCTGAAGTCGCGCGTGGCGCAGTTGTGGGGTGCGCCGCAGGCGCAGATGCCGCCGGTGATTACCGCGTCGGAAACCGTGACCAAAAAGGTTGAAAGCCTCGAAGACGGCAAAAAAATCGTCAAAACGGTAGAAGAAAAACTCACCGAAAAACTCACGCTCGACAGCAGCGATTTGCAGGTGGCGCTCAAGCTCGACCACCGGCAGAAGGGGCTGCTGTGGTATGCCACCTACGGCGTGGATTTTGCCGCGACTTACACGGTGACCAACACCGCCAAGGTGGCGCGTGATATCGACATCGCGCTGCCGTTTCCCGCCGAGCGGGCGGTGTTCGACGATCTGCGTTTCGAGTTGGACGGCGCGCAGTGGATCGCCAAGCCGGTGCCGGGCAAGGACAATTTCGTGGGCCGCACGCGGTTGGGCCCCGGCGAGCAAGCGATTCTGCGCGTGGGCTACCGCAGTCAGGGCCTTGATCGTTGGACCTACAGCTTCGGCAGCGGCGTGTCGGAGGTGCGCAACTTCAAACTCGCGATGCGCACCAATTTCGAGGCGATTGATTTTCCGGATGACGCGATTTCGCCGGTGTCCAAAGAGCGTACCGCCGACGGCTGGGCGCTGAAATGGGAGTACCGCCATCTGGTGTCCGGCGTGAACATTGCCATGGCCATGCCGGAGAAATTGCAGCCCGGCCCGCTGGCAAGCCAGATTGCTTCGTTCGCGCCGGTGTCGTTGTTCTTTTTCATCGTGGTGTTGCTGACCATCGGCATCGTGCGCAATGTCGATATCCATCCGATGCATTTTTTCTTCGTGGCGGCGGCGTTTTTCGCGTTTCATCTGCTGTTCGCGTATCTGGCGGATCAGGTCTCCATCCACGCGGCGTTTGTCATCGCGGCGGTGGTGTCGTTATTGCTCACCATCAGCTATCTGCGCCTCGTGTTCGGCGCGGCGTTTGCGATACTGGCGGCGGGCACGGCGCAGTTGGTGTATCTGGTATTGTTCTCCTACGCATTTTTCTTCAAGGGACTCACCGGGCTGGCGATCACCATCGGTGCGATTGCGACCTTGTTCGTGCTGATGCAGATCACCGCGCGGGTGAATTGGAATGCGGTGTTCAGTGAGCGCAAGGTGGTCGAGCCGTCTCCCGCGCTGTCTCCGGCGCCATCTTAAAAAAGTGTTTAAAACAAATAGTTATGAGGTTATAGCCATGAGCGACCCTGCCTTCGAAACCAACCGTCCCGTGGGATTTCTTCGCAGCCTGCTGCGCCCCGTTATCGGTGACGTGCGATGGCAGGCGCCCGGCTGGTTGCGCGGCATCGGCAACGCGCTGGGTTTCTGCGGCGTGGCGCTGGCCGCCTGGGTGCGCACGGACAAACGCCGGGCGGCGCTGGTGGGCGTGGCGGCGCTCGCGCTGGTCGCCGGTGGCGCCGCAGGCAAAGTGTGGTACGACAAACAGCCCAAGCCGCTGCTGGTAACGCTGGAAGTCACCGTACCGGAACCCACGCCGGTGGATCAACCCAATGCCAAACCCGAGCCGCTGCTGATTAAGTTCAGCGATTCGGCCGCCACGCTGGCGGGCGTGGGCAAGGATGTCACCGCGGGCATCAGTGTCGAGCCGCGCATCGACGGCACGTGGAAATGGGAGGACGACCGCACGCTGAGTCTGATCCCGAAGGCGGATTGGCCGGTGGGTGCGGAGGTGGTGGTGACGCTGGCAAAAAAAGGCTTGCTCGCCGAGCAGATAAGGCTCAAGGACTATCAGGCGAAATTTCGCACCGCGCCCTTTGTCGCAAAATTTGCCGAAGCACAGTTTTATCAGGATCCTGCCGATGCGGCAGCGAAAAAAGTCGTGGCGACGGTCAATTTCTCGCATCCGGTGGACACCGCCGATTTCGAAAAGCGTGTCGTCTTGCGCGAAGAAGGCAAGGAGGGCGTAATTCTTGGCCTCGGCGCGGATAACAAAAAATTCAAGGTCACCTACGACAAGTTCAAGGTCAACGCGTATATCCACTCGGAGACCCTGCCGATACCGTCGCAGCCGGTGAAGATCGCCATCACCATCGAAGCGGGTGCGCGTTCCTCGCGCGGCGGTAACGGCATGAAGGACGCGATCAAGCAATCAGTGACCGTGCCTGGGCTTTACAGTCTGGCGGTGCAGGGCTTTGAGCTCACGCTGGCTGAGAACGAGCGGCTGGAGCCCGACCGCATACTGATGGCAAAAATGTCCGCCGACACGCACGAAAAAGAAATCGCGGGCAAGTTGCGCGCCTGGGTGCTGCCGATACATCACTCGGACACCAATCCGGCAGATCGCAAGCAGCCGCACAACTGGTCGGGGCAGGGGCAACAAATCGGCCCGGAGATTCTGTCGCAATCCGAGCCGCTGAAGCTGGAGGCCGTGCCCGCCGAGCGCGAGCACGTGCAGCAGCACGGCTTCAAGTATCAGGCCGATGCCGGGCGTTACGTTTACATCAAGGTCGAGAAGGGCATGAAATCCTTCGGCGGCTACCAGATGGAAAAAGAACGCGACGGCATCCTGCGCGTGCCGCGTTACCCGCGCCAGTTGCGTATTGCGTCGCAGGGCGCGCTGCTGGCGCTGTCGGGCGAGAAAAAACTCGCGGTGCTGGTGCGCGACGTGGAGGGCATCCGCTACGACATCGGCAAGCTGTTGCCGCAGCAGTTGCAACATCTGGTCACCATGTCCGAGGGCGGTTTCGCCAAACCCAATTTCAGCGGCGGCTTTGACGAAGACAACCTGATCGAGCGTTCCACGCAGATTGAAGCCGCGCCGCCGAGCGAGCCGGGAAAACCGAATTATCTCGCGCTGGACCTCGGCAAGTATCTGGATGCCGATGGCGGCAGGCGCGGCGTGTTCTTCGTCAAGGTGGAAAGCTACGACCCGAAAACCAAACGCACCACCGGCGCAGTGGATAAACGCCTGATCGTCATCACCGATCTGGGCATGGTGGTCAAGCGCGCCATCGACGGCTCGCAGGATGTATTCGTGCAATCCATCGCCAACGGCCAGCCGGTGGCGGGCGTCACCATCGAGGTGATGGGGCGCAATGGACAATTGATCGCGTCGCAGGGGACAGACGCCACGGGTCGCGCGCGGCTGCCGGACCTGAAGGGCTTTGAGCGCGAAAAAGCGCCGTCGGTGTACGTGGCGCGCAAGGGCGGCGACACCTCGTTCCTGCCGTATGAGCGCAGTGACCGCGTGATTGATTTTTCGCGCTTTGACGTGGGCGGTGTCAGCAGCAGCGCCGAGGCCGGCAAGCTGTCGGCGTTTCTGTTCTCGGATCGCGGCATCTACCGCCCCGGCGAGGAAATCCGCGTCGGCATGATCGTCAAGTCAGCCGACTGGGAAAGCAAAATCGCCGGCGCGCCGCTGGAGTACGAGCTCACCGACGCACGCGGCCTGGTGCTGCGAAAAGACAAAATAAAACTCTCGCCCGCGGGGTTCGAGGAAGTGCGCCACGCCACGCAGGACTCCTCGCCCACCGGCGATTACACCGTGTCGCTGTACATCGTGAAGGACGGCCAGCGCGACAGCCAGTTGGGATCGGTCACGGTGAAGGTGCAGGAGTTCATGCCCGACCGGCTGAAGATGAGCGCGCGCTTTACGCAGGAATCGGTGGCGGGCTGGGTCACGCCGCAGGATCTGAAGGCGAATGTCGCGCTGCAAAATTTGTTCGGCACGCCCGCCGATGCGCGCCGCGTGACGGCGACGATGACGCTGCAACCCGCGCTGCCGTCGTTCCCGCAGTGGCGCGATTACCAGTTTCACGATCCGCAATACGCGAAAGAAGGTTTCACCGAGCCGCTGCCGGAGACCAAAACCAACGACAAGGGTGAGGCCGAGTTTGATCTGAACCTCGCGCGCTATGCCCGCGCAACGTACCGGTTGCATCTGGTGGCGCAGGGCTTCGAGGCCGACGGCGGGCGCGGCGTTTCCGCCGAGGCGGCGACGCTGGTGTCGAACATGCCGTTTCTCGTCGGCTACAAGGTGGATGGCGATCTGAACTATGTGTCTCGCGCGGCCAAACGCAGCGTCGAGTTGATTGCCATCGATCCGGCGGCAAAGAAAATCGACGCGAAAGATTTGAAGCTGATCCACGTCGAGCGCAAGTTTGTCTCGGCGCTGACCAAGCAGCCGAATAACACCTACAAATACGAATCGCGTGAAAAGCGCGTGCAACTGGACGAGAAGCCCTACGCCATCGCCGCCGCCGGGTCGCGTCTGGCGCTGGCCACCGACACGCCGGGCAGCTACGCCTACATCGTGCGCGACGCGGCGGGGCAGGATCTGGCGCGCGTGTCGTACGAGGTGGCGGGCGCGGCCAACCTCACGCGCTCGCTGGAGAAAAACGCCGAGTTGCAGGTAAAACTCAGCAAAAAGGATTTCAGTCCCGGCGAGGACATCGAACTGTCGATCCAGGCGCCGTATGTCGGATCGGGTCTGATTACCATCGAGCGCGAACGCGTCTTCTCGCATGTGTGGTTCACCGCGACCACCACCGCCTCGACGCAGAAAATCACGCTGCCGAAGGATTTTGAAGGCAATGGTTATGTGACGGTGACGTTCATCCGCGACGCGGCGTCGGACGAGATTTACGCCAGTCCCCTGGCGTATGGCGTGCAGCCGTTCTCGGTGAATCTGGATCGGCGCAAACTCAAAACCACGGTGGTAGCACCCGATCTGGTGAAGCCCGGCGACACCATCAAGTTCAAACATTCCACCGAGCGGCCCTCGCGCATTGTGTTGATCGCGGTGGATGAGGGTATTTTGCAGGTGGCGCGTTACAAGACGGCCGATCCGCTGGGGTTCTTTTTTCAGAAACGCGCGCTCGAAGTGCGCACCTCGCAGATACTCGATTTGATCTTGCCGGAGTTCAAGCGCGTGATGGCGGCGGCGGCACCCGGCGGCGACGGTGATGGCGCGCTGGGCAAGCATTTGAATCCCTTCAAGCGCAAAACCGACAAGCCGGTGGCGTACTGGTCGGGCATCGTCGATAGCGGGCCGCAGGAGCGCGAAATCACATGGCAGGTGCCGGAAACCTTCAACGGCACGCTGCGCTTGATGGCCATCGCCGTGAGCGAAGATTCCATCGGCGTGTTCGAGAAAAAAACCTTGTCGCGCGGCGATTTTGTGCTGTCGCCGAACGCGCCGCTGACGGTGACACCGGGTGACGAGTTCGATGTCACCGTGGGCGTGGCGAACAACGTGGCGGGTTCCGGTGCGCAGGCGCAGATTGCGGTGACGCTGGCGGTGTCACCGCATCTGGAGATTGTCGGCGCGGCGAGCAATACACTCAAGGTCGGCGAATTGCGCGAAGGCGTCACCAGCTTCAAGGTGCGCGTGAAAGATGAACTCGGCGCGGGTACATTGAGTTTTAGCGCAACCGGCATGAACAAAAGCGCGAAGCTCGGCGCCAGCATCAGCGTGCGCCCGGCACAGCCGTACTTCACGCAACTGATCGCGGGCTCGGTGCGAAGTGGAATCAACGGCGGCACCGCCGATGCGGCGGTGGCGCGCGATTTGTATCCGCATTATCGCAAGCAGGAGGCGAGCATCTCGCATGTGCCGCTGGTGCTGGCGCACGGACTGACGGCGTATCTGCAAGGCTTTCAGTATTCGTGTACCGAGCAACTGGTGAGCATGGGCCTGCCCGCGTTGATCCTCGGCCACCGGCCTGAATTCGGTTACGTGAAATCAAAGGACTACAAAACGCTGGATGACCTGATTAACGTGCTGCGCGGGCGGCAAAACGGCGAGGGCGCGTTTGGTTTGTGGGCCGCCAACGCGCATGTGGTGGATACGGTGTCGGTGTATGCGATGCACTTTTTGATCGAAGCACGCGAGCTCGGTCGCACCGTGCCGCAGGACATAATAGTCAATGGAAACAATTACTTACGATCATTGGCGAGTAATGACAGTGGCGCCGGCGTTACGCTGGCCGAAGAGCGCACGCGAGCCTACGCGATTTATCTGCTGACGCGCCAGGGCATCGTCACCACCAACTTCGCAGCGGCGGTGCAAAAACGTTTGGAAGCGAATCACGCCAAGACCTACGCGCAAGATATCGCCAGCGCGTATCTGGCGGCGAGTTATCAGTTGATGAAGCAGCAGGCGCTGGCCGACAAGCTGATCGATGGCGTGGCGTTCGGCGCGGCGATTAGCGCGCCGGATGCGTACATGGACAGGTTGTCGCGCGACGCGCAGTTACTGCATCTGACGGCGCGGCATTTCCCCGAGCGCCTGCCGAAGCTAAAGCCCGAAGCGATTGACGGCATGGTGAAGGAAATCGCCAATGGCGCCTACAACACCTATTCGTCCGGGCGCACCTTGCTCGCGTTCGATGCGTATGCAAGTGTTGCGGAGAAACTGCCGGCGGGCACGCTGGCGGTCAACGAAGTGCTGCGCAACAACACCACGCGCGCGCTCACCTTGCCGCCGGGCTTGATCCCGCGCGCGGCGTTCTCGGTGGACGCGGCCAAGTTGCAGTTCACCAACAAGAGCGATCTGCGCGCCTACTATGTGGCCGAGCAAAGTGGCTTTGACCGCAACCTGCCCGCGACTGAAATCAAAAACGGGCTGGAAATGTTGCGCGAATACGTGGATGCGAAAGGCAACCCGGTGAAGTCGGTGAAAGTCGGCGACGAAATCGAGGTGCGTCTCAAATTCCGCGCGCTGAACCGCAAGGCCATCGACAATGCGGCGCTGGTGGATTTGTTGCCGGGCGGATTTGATCTGGTGCTGAACCCGGCACAACCGCAGCAGCCGGAGGGGGAAAGTGAAGTGCGCAAGTGGCGTTCACCGATAGGCACGCAGCGCTCCACCTGGCGCCCGGATTACGCCGACCTGCGCGAAGACCGCGTGGTGCTCTACGGCACGGTGAATGCGGAGTTCCAGGAGTTTTCGTATCGCATCAAGGCGACCAATACGGGATCGTTCGTGGTACCGCCGGCGTATGGCGAATCGATGTATGAGCGTAGCGTGCAGGCGCGGTCGTTGGGTGGGAAGATTGTGGTGGAGAAGCGGTGAACGAGTGAAATACGCAACCAAATTCACCAGTTCTCTCCTCCGCTTGCGGGGGAGGGCCAGGGTGGGGGTGCTCGTTGTGCCGCGGCATTTGCAATTTGTGCTGCTGCTTATTGCGGTATTTGTAGTTTCTCTGGGTGTTATCCGTTTCTACCCCAAACCCCCGCTCTCCACCCGCTTCACCTCCTCGGTGGCCGTCTACGACGCGCGCGGACAGCTCATGCGACTGACGCTGGCGAAGGATGAGCGTTACCGTTTGTGGTTGCCGCTGGAATCCATCTCACCCGACATCATCGAAGCGTTTTTATTACAGGAAGACCGCTGGTTTTATCGCCACCCCGGCGTGAATCCGCTGGCGCTGGCGCGCGGCGGCTGGCGCACCTATGTGACGCGCGAGCCGCGTCAGGGCGGTTCCACCATCACCATGCAACTGGCGCGTTTGATCGATCGCAATCAATCGCGCAGCCTGCGCGGAAAAGTAAAGCAGATCGCGCGCGCGCTGCAACTGGAAGCGATGTATTCCAAGCGCGAGATACTGGAGGCGTATCTGAATCTCGTGCCGTATGGCGCCAATATTGAGGGCGTGGGCGCGGCGAGTCTGATTCACTTTGGCAAATCCACCAAGGCGCTGTCGCTGCCCGAAACGCTGACGCTGGCGGTGATACCGCAAGCCCCTGCCAGACGCACGCTGATCCGCGCGCAGGAGCAGGCTGATGGCACATCGCTCACTGGCGCGCGACTGCGCCTGTTTGACCGCTGGCTGGCGCGCCACCCATCAGCGGCGTCTCAGGCGGGGCTGATGAAGCTGGCGTTGAATCTGCGCACGGCGAACCAGTTGCCGTTTCATGCGCCGCATACGGTCAACCATCTGTTGTCACGCGATGGCGGTGCATCGCGCGAAATTCAATCCACGCTTGATCTGAAATTGCAGCGCACGCTGGAGCGGCAGATACATCGTTACGTCGAACGCCAGCGCCGCATCGGCATTGAAAACGCCACCGCGATGTTGATCGACTACCGCACCATGGAAGTCAAAGCCGTGGTCGGCTCGGCCGGCTTTCACAACACGGCGATCAACGGGCAGGTCAACGGCACGCTCGCCAAGCGCTCGCCGGGTTCGACGTTAAAGCCGTTTATCTACGCGCTGGCGATGGACCAGGGACTGATTCATCCGCTGTCGGTGCTGAAAGACGCACCCGCCGCATTCGGCCCGTTCAGCCCGGAGAATTTCGAC
>VFLF01000047.1 GCA_009885185.1 Nitrosomonadales bacterium
CCGACGCGGCGTGCAAGGCTCGCAATATCACACCGGAGGGCCGGGCGAATCCACGCTGTTGATCGATGCCACGCAAAAATACCCGATGCCGCCGCTGGCGCTGCCGGGCAAGGAATACATGGAGCACGCACGTGCGCTGTGGGAGGAGTTGAAGCTGCCCGCACTGTCACCCAAGGGCCCGTGGCGCGGCTACACGCTGGGCGATTGGACGGAAACATGGGAGCGCTTTGCCAAACGCACTGTCGTGGGTGATTGGGAGGCCAGCGGGCTGGAGACAATTAAGCGGCGGCGTGAGGATGTGAGTCCCGAGACGCCTACGGCTAATCATGAGAAGTTGTAATGACTAAACCTGACCACCGCCGTCGTTCCAGCGAAAGCTGGAACCCAGGTTGTAACGTGGCGCGCAGCGCCTTGATTCAAGTCCCTTCGGGCCAGGGTTACGCACTGGATTCCAGCTTTCGCTGGAATGACGGTTGTAGCGTTGTGCAGTACTCAGGCAAAGCGAACGCGCAATGAAACCCGCCCCCTTCACCTACCACGACCCGCGCAGTATCAGCGACGCGACCGCGTTATTGGCAAAGCACGACAACGCCCGCGTTCTCGCCGGCGGGCAATCGCTGATGCCGATGATGAATTTTCGCTATGCGATGCCGGATCATCTGATCGATCTCAATAAGGTAAGCGAGCTTTCCTATATTCGTGTCGACAAAGGCGCATTAAAAATCGGCGCCATGACGCGGCAACGCGACATTGAGTTCTCCGCCGACGTGGGCAAGCACTGCCCTCTGCTGCACGCCGCGCTGGCGCATGTGGGCCACCGGCAGACGCGCAATCGCGGCACGCTGGGCGGATCGTTGTGCCATCTCGATCCGTCGGCGGAACTGGCCAATTTGGCGGCGCTTTTCGGCGCGACGATGCACGTGGCCTCGACACGCGGCACGCGAGACATCGCGTTCGCTGATTTCGCTGCCGGTTATATGACCACCGCGCTGGAACCGGATGAACTGCTGGCGGGCGTGACCCTGTCGCTGCCACAAAAAACACAGGGCCACGCCTTTGTTGAATTCGCGCGCCGCCACGGCGACTTTGCCATCGTGGCGTGTTCCGTGCTGATGGCGCTGGATGCTCAGGGCAACATCAGCGATGCGGCCATTGCGCTATCGGCGTTGAACCACGCACCGGTGCGGCCCACGGCGATTGAAACCGCGCTGCGCGGGCAAAAACCGGACGTCGCCACCTTCAAAGCCGCCGCAGCCGCCGCCGAAAAAATCGACGCCGTTACGGACGCCTACGTCACCACTGCCTACCGCCAGCATCTCGCGCGTGTGCTCACTCACCGCGCGCTCGAACAAGCCGCGGCCAAGGCAAAAGAGAATCACCATGGCTGATACCCGCATCATTAACGTAACGGTCAACGGCAAGCCGCACGCCGCCACCATCGAAACCCGTCTGACGCTGGTGGATTTTTTGCGCCATGAATTGAAGCTCACCGGCACGCACGTGGGTTGCGAGCATGGCGTGTGCGGCGCGTGTACCGTGCTGGTCAACGGCATCAGCGCCCGCGCCTGTTTGATGCTGGCGGTGCAGTGCGATGGGCAACAAGTCGCCACTGTCGAGTCGCTCGCCACCGATGGCAAGCTCAATGTGCTGCAACAGGCGTTTCAGGATAACCACGGCCTGCAATGCGGCTTTTGCACGCCGGGCATGCTGATGACGCTGACTGAATTTTTGCGCGACAAGCCCGATCCGACCGAAGCCGAAGTGCGCGAGGCGCTGTCCGGCAACCTGTGCCGCTGCACCGGCTATCAGGGCATTGTCGATGCGGCGCTGGATGCGGCAAAAAAAATGCGCGGGGCGGCACGATGAAAACAAAACTCGCGGAGAATTTCACTGGCTTCGGCGCCTCCGTCAAGCGCAAGGAAGACCCCGCCTTCCTGCGTGGCGAAGGCCAGTACATCGACGACATTCATCTGCCGGAGATGCTGCACGCCGCCTTCGTGCGCAGCCCCTACGCGCACGCCAAAATCCGCGGCATCGAAAAGGCCGCCGCGCTGGCGTTGCCCGGCGTGCATGCGGTGCTGACGTTTGCCGATCTGCCCGACGACATTCGCCGTCAAACCCTGCCGCTGCTGGTGCCGCATCCGGCAATCAAGCAGCCGATCCTGCCGTACGCGCTGGCGAAGGACGAAACCTGCTACGCCGGCGAGCCGGTGGCGTGCGTGGTGGCCGACAGCCGCTACATCGCCGAAGACGCCGCGCAGTTGGTGGAAGTCGATTACGACCCGCTGCCCGCGGTGAACGATTGCCGCGCCGCCATCGAAGAGGGCGCGCCGCTGGCACACGCGGGGGCCGAGTCGAACATCGCGGCACGGTTTCCGGTGAAAGTGGGCGATGCCGACCGCGCGTTCGCGGGCGCTGCGCACGTGTTCCGCGAAAAAATTTACCAGCATCGTGGCGGGCCGTTTTTCATGGAGTGCCGCGGCATCGTTGCCGAGTACGACGCGCACAAAGGCGCCTACACGCTGCATGTGTCGTCGCAAGGCTCGCACCGCATCAAGCGCAGCATGCTGGAAATGATGGCGCTGGGCGATCACCAGATGCGCGTGCTGACACCCGACGTGGGGGGCGGCTTCGGCCCCAAGGGATCGTTCTACTCGGAGTACATCAACTGCGCGGTGGCGGCGA
>VFLF01000838.1 GCA_009885185.1 Nitrosomonadales bacterium
CGCACCACCTCCTGACTGATCTGATGCAGGACGGTGCGCGGTGTTCCGGCTGGTGCATAAAGCCCGTACGACGCATCGCTTTTGAAGCCCTAGACGGCTTCACGCCGAAGTCGTTCAACAATCTGCTGAATCGTTAACGAAGGAAAAATTGATCTTCAGACGGCTTGCGCAACCGAATCGGCAGCACTATGGGTATGGGTGTAGGCCGCGCACAGGCACGCCAGCCATAAGTATAGAAACGCATTGCGTCTCAATAGCGTCAAAATGTGAATTTGGCACAGCAACAAGCCATAAAGCCCTTTTGTTCGATAGCGTACAGACGGTGGAAGAGTTTGCAACTATACAGGCACTATTACAGCCTCGAATTTCCACCCTCAAAGGAAATGCATACCATGGACGCTACAACCAAGACAGCTCTTGTCATCGCGTTTGTCGTCGTAGCCTTGCTGTTGCTGTTCTTCGGCGGCGGAATGATGACCGGAACTATGATGAGTGGCGGGATGATGGGGAGCGGTAGCATGGGCGGAATCAGTTGGATGTGGGTTCCTACCTTGCTTGTCGTCGTACTCGGCGTCGTGCTTTTCTCGGTTATCTTCGGAAAGAAGTAGGTTAAGCAGCTAAACCAGCGGAAGCCACAACAACGGTAGCGTCGTGAACATCATGCAAACCTTGACAATCGACTACTGTGAGTACCAAGCCGACGTGGGATTGATCTCGATCAGGATATTTACACAAACCAAGGTGTAGTTTGACAAATATTCTGTCATCAGTGCGAAATTCCGCCAGAACATCAGAGGCCAGACAGCCAGCCCTGCGCCGGTTCGCGCGCGTAATCTTGGTGCTAGCTTGGGCAGTATTCTGGCTCAACACAGCATTGTTTCCATGCTGTGAAGTGGTTGCTGCGATTTTGGGCGGGCACGCCGACAACGGATCGCAATCGGTCTTTGCCGCACAGCCGGCGCACTACTCCGACGCTACGCATTCTGAACCACTAGAGCATAGTCCCGACTCGCCTTGCGGCCAAACCCTGATTGCGGGACCGCAACTCGCCGAGGCCTATCAATTACTGACACCCGATCGTTCCCCCCTGGAGTGGTTCGCAGTCGATGCACGTGTTGCCACAAGTCTTACAGAAGTAACTTATTCCGCAAACCTCGTGCCGCGGGAGTACCCTCCCCCGCCACCGCTTCGCCTCTACCTGCACACTCAGCGCCTGCTGATTTAGCCCTGTTCATTGGCATTTCAACCGATGCGTTTGCGCCGGTTGACGGTCGGTTTATCGGACTGTGCCGCGTCTTGGATCTTGATGCTCGCGCTATGACTGCATCCGCTTGCCCACTTGTTATGTGCAACTTCGTTTAGCTTCAACGGATAAAGGCCTATGAAAAACTCACTTATGCTGACCACGCTGGCTGCCGCGTTGACATTCGGCACGTTCGCCCAGAGCGCTGAGCTCAAGGTAAAAGTACTGAGCGCGGCCGAAGACGCCACCCAGAAGACGGTGCTGATCGGCCGCAATCACGCCGATAATATGATTGTCATCTTCGAGCTCGAAGCCGCGAAAGCAATGTGGATGCAAATGGACAATTCGCCGAAGTGGTACGAACAACCTGTCCGGAAAAACGAGATTTACCACCTCGAAGTGAAGGCGGTTGACCCGAAGACAGGGATTCGAATCGCTTACGCCCCTGTGAAGTTTAGCGCTGTCAACCAGGACAACAGGAAAAAAATCGTCGGCACGCTGCACCCGATGTGGGGCGGGAGCGGCCTGCACTACGCCGCCAACAGCCCACTCGCCGGCGACGGTATTTATGAAACCACGATCACTATCGGCGTGCCGGCCTTTGCCCGCGCCGCGGCAGACAAGGACATGTGGATGAAGCCGATGAACACGAAATTCCACTTCAAGCTCACGGGCGGCAAGATCGAAGTGTCGGAACCCGTGGCAGATACCCGGAAGTAAGCAAAAATTCACGCCAGAGCACTCCGCGTAATGGCGACTCCCGCGTAATGGCGACTCAAGCGCGAAGAGTTTTTAACAGTCGAGCATCAACAAAGCAAGTTTTTTAACTTTACAGGAGATACTGCAATGAAAAGTTCAATTCTTATTACCGCACTTACCCTCGCTGCCCTGTCTGCGCCCGCCGCAGTCGCGCAGGACACAAAACCCGCTGCAGCCAAACCGGCGATGGGCATGGATACGCCCAAGTCGATGTCGAGCATGGACATGCCCATGCACAAGTCGATGATGAAAGGAATGAAAGATATGGAGGCCATGAAGAGCAGTGGAAATGTTGATCATGACTTCGCCATGATGATGAAAAAACATCATGAGAGCGCATTGGATATGGCGCAGGTAGAACTACAGCACGGCAAAGACGCGAAAATGCGCAGCATGGCAAAGAGTATTATCGAGTCGCAAAAAAAGGAAATCAAAGAATTCGATCAGTGGCTTGCGAAGCAGAAACACCCCATGGCCGAACCCATGAGCAAAACAAAATAGCGTGCCTTGTTTCCAAAAGGAATCTCTGAAGCGTTTCCCGCGAACCCAATTATCTGTTCGGCCAGGTTCGCGGCCCCGGTCGCGTAGGTCGCGAGGTGCATTGGGTTCGCCCCGCAA
>VFLF01000768.1 GCA_009885185.1 Nitrosomonadales bacterium
CGGGCAGCGCCAACTGGCGCGTGAAATACCGCATCGATGGCAAGGAAAAAATCTACTCCGTCGGCCCCTACCCCCTCGTCAGCTTGGCGGCGGCTCGGGTTGAATTGGGGGAGGTCAAGGCCCTGCTGCTGGAAAACAAGGACCCAGTGACAGAGCGGCGGGTAAACCGAGCGGCCACGGCAGCCGGGTCGGATAACACCTTTAAGGCAGTCACTCAAGAATGGCTGACAATGAAACAGAAGGAATGGAGCGCTGTGCACTACGCCAAATCGCAACGAGCCCTGGAGCGAGACATCTACCCAGCGCTCGGGAACCTTCCCGTCACCAGCATTACGCCGTCGATGGTTGCCAAGGCCATCGAGGACATCCACAAGCGCGACGTGCTGGAGACGGCCACACGCATCCTTCAGCATCTGA
Source organism: Nitrosomonadales bacterium (assembly GCA_009885185.1). The sequence goes on from VFLF01000768.1 coordinate 418, forward strand.
ACGGCGTTTTCCGATACGCACAGGCTAAAGGCCTATGCCGCGACAACCCTGCAGGGCCGGCACGCGAAATCCTGCCGCGCAAGAAGGACAACGGACGAATGCCCGCGCTACTGGATTGGATTTCGCTTGGGGACGTGCTGCGGCAGGCTGAAATGGCGCGGCTGTCACCTTCGGTTCGCATGGCGCATCGCCTGTGTGCCTTCACTGCCGCCCGCATCGGCAACGTCGTGAATGCCGAATGGCGAGAGTTCCATCTCGACGACGAGCAGCCCGTCTGGATCATTCCTCGCGCAAAAATGAAGGTCGCCACCCGCGACATCGATCACCGCGTCCCGTTGTGTCCTGAAATCACAGCGGAACTGCGCCAGTGGCGGGAAGTTTTCGGACACAAAGGCTACGTATTCCCGTCGCCCGCCGGCGGTGATTACATTGGCCGCGAGTCCATCGAAAAGGTGTACCGCGTGACCCTCGGTCTGGCTGGCAAGCATTCGCCGCACGGCTGGCGCAGCGCCTTTTCCACCCTGGCTCGCGATCAGGGTTTTCAGCGTGATGTAGTAGAACTGGCTCTCGATCATGCACACGACAACCAAGTCGCTCGCGCCTACGACCGTGGCGAGCGTTTCACCCAACGGGTAGAATTATTCAATTGGTGGGGCGAACAGCTTGCTGCCGTGCAGCGTGGTGCCAAGATCATTCCCCTTATAGGGAAAACGGAAGCGATTGCTTCCTAGTTTGTTCCCGATCCCACTCCCGACTCACTGCCGTCATTCATCTCATTCGAGGTTCAACGGCAGGAATCTGAGTCGAGAAGACGCTCGGCGCGGCTACTCACAGGCAGCAGTTCGGCCTCAGCCGCCGTTGGCGATCAGAGCCACGAAAGACTGCAATGCGCGGGTCAGCCGACGTAGGTGAAAAAGTCGGATCGAACGGCCGCTTGCTACCTCGATCTATGGCCGTACCCGACCCTTAGGAATCGAGTAGATATTAGTTGTACATGCTGCGATACTTTCAAATAATTTCTATTCAGAGAATTGGCTTAGATCGTTACATTTCGTTCAAGTTATTTTGGCTCGACGCCTTAGTCGACATAGCATGTTCCAGAAAACTGCCGTTGGCGCTTGTCATTTGATCATCCGGTTCACGCTCAGCACAACCACGCCCGCAATCGTGATCTTGAGCAGAAGCACTTGATGAGCGTGATGGCGCCGCTGGCGGCTTCATCGCGCCTGACGTTGGCTTGCTTGAGCAGGTGGGTGTGGATCGCGCGGTGCAAGATACGCAGCACCGGGGTGAGCAGTTGCGGGTTGACCGCGAACAGACTGCGCAGCGGGATGGGAAACGACAGCACCCACTGGCGCACCGGCACACGCGGCAGGAGGTGGTCCACCAAATACGCTGCCGTTTCGGCCATGCGCCGCGTGCCGCACGAGGGGCAGATGCCGCGCCGCTTGCAACTGAAGGCGACGAGTGTGTCGCGTGCGCAGCCGTCGCAGGTCAGCAGCAGGAAGCCGTGGGCAAGGATGCCGCACGCAAGATAGGCCTCGACTCGTCTTTGACGAACCGGGGCAGGCCTGCACCACTCGCCTCTACGTCAGCGGCGAACGTCTCGTAGTGCGCGCGCACCAGTCGGTAGAGCGGCGTTTGTTCGGGACGGCGGCGTTGGTAGTGCGGTGACGTTGCGGCAACTGCACGCTGGGGTGCTGCGCGCATGGGGTGCTGCGATTCAAAGTGATGTTCCGTAATATATCGTATCGAACCGATAAGGGAGAGGTGGCGATGCTGGAGACGACGACAGTGAGCGACGAAGCGATTTTCGAGGTTTGAATGCCAATCCGCAAATCAAGAACCGGATAGCCTCCTTGCTTGCGGCGGTGGAGGACGCCGCTGGGGACTTGAAACAAGCCGATGCGGCCGAGATGCGCATGATTGAGGAAATACGGCGTATGGGACAAGAAGCCATGCAAGCGTGGGCGACACGGCAAGTGGAAAAGGCCGAGCAAGAGCTTCGTCAGCGTGGAGGTGTCAAGCGCGAGGGTAAAAAAACTGTGCTGGCACACCACCTTTGGCGACATCCGCGTAGCGGAGCCGCAGTACCGGTTGGCCAGCAAAAGGCTGCGCCCTTTTGCGCAAAGCGCCAAAGTCCGGCATCGTGGCTGCTCGCGCCCGCTTGAGCGCGTGGTCACCGACTTTGGGGCGGACCAAGCCTTTGCGCAAGTGATGGACAAGCTGGTCGAACAGACCGGCGCGTATTCGTATCAACAGATTGCGGATCACTTCGGTATACACTTCACCACGGTGGGACGAATTGTGAGGGGGGTGAAATGAATGCTACTAAGCTAGACCTGACCCCTTCGCTCAAATGGCTGGTCTTCGCGTGCGAGGTCGCGTTTTTGGCGCTGGCGATCTGGTGGGGTGTGGTGTCGGACCCGCCGCGCGATTTTGACGGCCTGCTATCTGGTTGGTGTGGGGGAATATTCGCGCTCACGGTTGTCTGTGTCAGCGGGTGCGTGGTTGGGTTGTTTTTCGCGTGCGGTCCTGAGGTATTGTTAAGCTGGAAGGCAGTGTGGGGTACCATCGCCGCGATGCTGCTTGTGGCTGCCATTTTTACGGTGAAGTATCTCGCCATTGGCATCAACATGGCCGGAGTAAAGCCGTCAGCCGAGCGGATGAAAGGCGAATTTGCGAAATTTCGTTCTCTTTCCCGAGGCCAGCGCGAGCATCAGCGCTCGTGCGATGTCGAACTGGAGAACGGAATTTCGGTTGCGATTCAATGTGAGGTTCTCAGTGACCTTGCCTATCCCGAATTTGTTCCCGTGCTGTTTTATCGCGGCAATCTCTTCTACTGGGGAACGATAGATCTTCCAAGGCCGGGCAGCGCCGACGACCATGCGCTATGGGGGACGGTGAAGGACTCGAATAGTGCGGTCGAACTGCAAGCGTATCTTGAGCAGTTTCCCAACGGCATCTTCCGCGTTGAAGCGCGGAGTCGGTTGTCAAAGGTGGCGTCGGCATGGCTGCCCTCGCAGGAGGCAACTTCTTCGGCACCCGCCGGTGGCGCAAAAGGACTTATGGCGGGTTCGGTGTTTCGCGACTGCAACGTGTGCCCGGATATGGTGGTCGTTCCAGCGGGCGTGTTCGTCATGGGCACCCCGGAAAGCGAGGCGGGCCGTGATGCTGACGAAGGCCCGCAACGATCCGTGACAATAACGCGCGCCTTCGCGGTGGCGAAATTTGAGGTCACGCGTGGGCAGTTCGCAGTATTTGTGAAAGAAGCTGGCTACCAGTCTCAGGACGGCAACTGCTGGTACAACCCACTCCTCGGCAGCAAGTGGGTAAACGATGACCCCCAGAAGAGTTGGCGCAATCCAGGCTTCAAGCAAACCAACGAAGAGCCTGTGGTATGCGTGTCGTGGAAAGACGCCAAAGCCTACGTGGCATGGCTCGCGCAAAAGACCGGTAAGGGTTACCGCCTGCTGACCGAAGCCGAGTGGGAATACGCTGCGCGCGGCGGCAGCGAAACTGCGCGGCCTTGGGGCGACGATTCCAAGAAGGCCTGTTGGTACGCAAATGTCGCGGACAGTTCATTTAAGCACTTATTCGACCGCGACGAGAGCAAGCGATGGAATCCGGACACGCACTGGTGCGACGACCGTTCCGGCATTGGCGCGACGAAAGTGGGTTCATATCTCCCGAACGCATTCGGTCTACATGACATGATAGGCAATGTGAGTGAGTTTACGGAAGATTGCTGGAACGACTCTTACGCGGGCGCGCCTATCGACGGCAGTGCTCGGCTGACCGGCGATTGTTCCCGTCGGGTGGGGCGCGGTGGCGGATGGGACGCCTATCCTCGCGTCGCGCGCTCCGCCCAACGCGGCTGGAGTGGTACTACACGTCGGAACAACACTATGGGCTTGCGTGTCGCCAGGACGTTCTAGCCATGTACCACAATCACAATCACAATCACAATCACAATCATCAAGCATCCTTTGCTACTGGGCGGGGCGCGACTTTTGCGAGCGCAACTCAATAGACAGCTTGGTGAGGCCGGGATACATTGCGGTACATGCAAAAGGTGCGTTTGGAAGTCCTATCCTCAAGATGTTACACCGTGCGTGTTGAATCGCAGCCCGATACCTGTGTGGAATGGGCGCGACTGACTAAGGCGCGGTGTCAGGCCTTGCCTTTTGCTTACCTCACCGAGAAAACCGACGCGCTGGTGCGCGCGAACTATGGATTAAGCACCAGTACTCACTGCGACTATCATCAGCGTCGGGAAATCGGCCTCAGCCGCCGTTGGCGCCGTGTGACATGGGCGACCGATGTCCATCGGTTACCGGCCATTGCCCAGAATGCTAGGTCGAATGGCAGCTTTCTGTTACGACAAAAGAGTGCTCCCGACCCTGAGCCGTCATTCGGGCTGCTCAAAAGCGGTCAACCAGCTCTCCCAAAAACGGCTAAGCGTTGGAGCAACAATAAATCAGCCTTCCGGTTTGATGCCAGCGATCTTGACCACTTTCTGCCACTTAGCGACCTCGCTCTTAAGCACTTCGCGGAAGCGCTCCGGCGAACCCCCGACAGGCTCCATGACATCGCCCGCCATGCGTTTTTTCACGTCGGACAGCTGCAGGATGCGATTGATCTCGCTGTTCCAGCGCGC
>VFLF01000866.1 GCA_009885185.1 Nitrosomonadales bacterium
ACTTTTTAGGTTGCCGAATTATCGTAAGTCACTGATTTTATGGAGGCGGGGGTCGGAATCGAACCGGCGTACACGGCTTTGCAGGCCGCTGCATAACCACTCTGCCACCCCGCCAAGGTTGGTCCATACCAACAAGGCGAACCATCTAAACAAACCGAGGAAACTAAAAGGGGGCACAGCGGATAAATTGTGTGCCCCCGGAATTCTGGAGCGGGAAAGGAGGCTCGAACTCCCGACCTCAACCTTGGCAAGGTTGCGCTCTACCAGCTGAGCTATTCCCGCGTAACAGGCCCGTGATTATAAATAAGTCCTTGTTACAGCGCAACTATCCTTTCTTTTCTATCGTTGGCAGGGCTGCCTTGAGGTAATAACCCATGGAAATCAGCGTCAGCACCGCCGCAATATAGATCAACCATGTCCCGACCGCCTGCGGGTTCAGTGGCCCCAGCGTGTCGTGATACAGCAGCATCGGAATCGCCACCATTTGCGTTGCGGTCTTGAGTTTTCCCAGAAAAGACACCGCGATACTCTTGCTGTCGCCGAGCTGCGCCATCCATTCGCGTAAGGCGGAGATGGCAATCTCGCGTCCGATAATGATCAGGGCAATGATGGCATCCACGCGCCCCAGTTGTACCAGGATAATCAGCGCGGCGGCGACCATCAGCTTGTCCGCAACCGGATCAAGAAACGCGCCGAAGGCGGACATCTGATTGAACTTTCGGGCAATCCAGCCGTCGAGCCAATCGGTGACCGCCGCCGCGACGAAAATCACGGTAGCCACGAGATTCTGATCGGTGGCAGAGACCCAACTCTTTTCAAAATAGAAAATGCCGACGAACAGCGGAATCAGGATGATTCGCAACCAAGTCAACAGGTTCGGCAGATTCAGCGGCATGGGTATTCGGCTTTTGTTATCGACTATGGTAACGCGTCAGTGCAGTTCCTGATAGATTTTCTCGGCGAGCGCGCGGCTGACGCCTTCGATTTTCGCCAATTCATCCACGCTCGCCGCCTGCAAACCGTGCAAGCCGCCGAAGTGCGCGAGCAGCCGCTGCCGTCGTTTGGCGCCCACGCCCGTGATATTTTCCAGCGGTGATTGGGAGCGCGTCTTGCCGCGCCGCGCGCGGTGACCCGTGATGGCAAAGCGATGCGCCTCGTCGCGTATCTGCTGCACCAGATGCAGTCCGGCGTGATCCGGTCCCAGCAAATAGGGGGCGTCGCGTCCGGGCATCCACAGCGCTTCAAGTCCCGCCTTGCGATCCTCGCCCTTCGCGACGCCCACGAGCGTGACCTGGCCGATGCCCAGCTCTTCCATCACTTCGCGCGCAATGCCCAACTGCCCCTTGCCGCCATCGATCAGTACCACGTCCGGCATCTTGCCCTCGCCCGCGACCAGCCGCCGATAGCGACGCTGCAATACTTCACGCATGGCGCCGTAATCGTCGCCCGCCACTGGCGTGGTGATGTTAAAGCGCCGGTACTCGCCCTTTTGCATGGCGGACTGGTCATACACCACGCACGACGCCACGGTCGCCTCTCCCATGGTGTGGCTGATGTCGAAACATTCAAAGCGCTGTGCGGTTTCAGGCAGACCCAACGCCTGCTGCAATGCCGCCAGACGGGCTTCCTGATTGGCTTGCAGGCTCGCCGTGTGCGCCGCGCCGAGTTGGGCATTTTTCTCGGCCATCTCCAGCCATACGCGGCGCGGTCCGACGGGACGCGTGACGATCTGCACTTTATGCCCGGCATGCGCGCCGAGCATGCTTTCGAGCATGGCGCTGTCGCCCGCCTGCCGCGCGAGTATCAGCGGCGGCACGGCATGGTGCTGGTAGTGCTGGCTGATGAACGCTTCGATCACCTGATCGTCGTCCACCACATCGGCATGTTTCGGATAGTGATTATGGTCGCCCAGATGGCGTCCGCCGCGGATCATCACCAGATTGACGCAGGTCACGCCGCCTTCGCGCGCGCAGGCGATAACGTCCGCGTCGCGTCCGGCGACATCGCTGACATATTGCTTTTCGAGCACGGCACGCAGCGCCGCGACCTGATCGCGGTGCAACGCCGCAGCCTCATAGTCCTGCGCGGCGGAAGCCTCGTGCATGCGCTGGATCAGCCCCTCGAGAACTTCATCTTCCTTGCCGGAAAGAAACAGCGCCGCGCTGCGCACATCCCGCGCGTAATCCGCTTCGCTGATGTGCCCCACGCATGGCGCGGTGCATCGTCGTATTTGATGCATCAGGCAGGGCCGCGAGCGATTGGCGAACACCGTGTCTTCACAATTGCGAATGCGAAATACTTTTTGCAGGAGCTGAATGCTTTCACGCACCGCGCCCGCGCCGGGAAACGGGCCGTAATACTGATGGCGCTTGTCGAGCGTGCCGCGATGAAAGCCCAGACGCGGATAGGCATGGCCGCTCATCACCAGATACGGATAGGATTTATCATCCCGAAAAACAATGTTGTATCGAGGGCTCAGCGATTTGATCAGATTATTTTCGAGGAGCAGCGCTTCGCTCTCGGAGCGCGTCACCGTGGTATCCACGTTGGCGATTTGCGCCACCATGAGTTGAATGCGTGGCGACAGCGTGGCAGTCTTCTGAAAATACGAGGAGACGCGCTTTTTGAGATCGATGGCCTTGCCGACATACAGCACGTCGCCGGTCTTGTTGACCATGCGATAAACGCCCGGCAAGTGCGGCAGGCTACCCAATACCGCCGTCAGCGCTTCGATCAGTGTCGCATTAGAATCAGGCTCGCGCATGCGTAAAACCAGTCTATAAAACGCGCTGCGCTATCGCCGCCACTACCGTATCGAACATCTCCGGCGTGAGCCGCTGCGTGTTGGTGTTGTAGCGGCTGCAATGGTAGCTGTCGAACAGCGCGCGGCCATCGGGCAGTTCATGGCAGACGCCGTGCTTGAATGGAAAGGCTTTCACTTTCAAATCCAGCGCGCGCAGGATCGCCAGGTGCGAAATATTACCCAGCGCGAACAGCGCCGCCGTCTTGGGCAAGGCGTTTATTTCCGCCCGCAAGTAACCATTGCACTGCTTGATTTCAGCGGGCAGTGGCTTGTTTTCCGGCGGCAGGCATTTCACCGCATTGGTAATGCGGCAATGTTTGAGTTTTAATCCGTCATCCGGTGTCGCGCCTTCGGGTTGACTTGCAAGTCCATGTTTATGAAGGGTTTTATACAGAAGCACGCCAGCGTAGTCGCCGGTGAATGGGCGCCCGGTGCGGTTGGCGCCATGCATGCCCGGCGCGAGGCCGACGATCAGCAACTTCGGCGACGCGACGCCGAACGGCAGCACGGGACGGGCGTGATACGCCGGATGGTCTTTTCTTACCTGCGCAAGATAACGCGCCAGTCGGCTGCATTGCCGGCATTCCAGCAAAGCGGAATCATTCATGTGTTTGGCGGATGCAGTCACTACGCGAACAAATCGCCTTCGCGCTTGCCGATGGATTGCACGGCGGCCAGCGCGCGCTGATACTCCCCCGCGCTACGCAACGCGGCCATGTCATGCACGGTGCCGCGGCCGCGCATGCGCGCGAGTCTGGCTTGTCCGACCGCGGGCATATGGTGTGTATCGTAATCCAGACCGGCGAGGAGTTCGTCCGCCGCGCCCGCGTCATTGCACACCAGCACCATGTCACAGCCGGCTGTCAGTGCCGCGTGGGCGCGCGCAACGATATCCCCTACTCCCTTGGCGCCTTCCATCGACAGATCGTCGCTGAAAATGACGCCGTCGAATTCAAGCTGCTTGCGCAAAATTTCCTTGAGCCACTTCGGCGAGAACCCGGCGGGCAAGGCATCGACTTGCGGATAGATCACGTGCGCGGGCATGACCGCGCCCATGCCGGCGCCGATCAACCGCCGAAACGGTATCAGGTCGCACTGCTCGATATCCACGTACGAACGGTCATCCACGGGAATTTCATGATGCGAGTCGGCGCGAACATGACCGTGTCCCGGAAAATGCTTGCCCACCGACGACATGCCGCCCAGACTGAAACCATGCACCAACGCCTGCGCCAACGGCGCGATGATCTCAGGATCGGCATGAAACGCGCGGTCGCCGATTACGCTGCTGCGTTTGAAATCCACGTCGAGCACGGGAGCGAAGGTCAGATCAACGCCATGCGCGCGCAATTCCGTCGCCAGCACGTAGCCGGTGTCCTGTGCGAGTTGTTTGGCCGTGGCGACATTTTTCTCCCATGCCTTGCCCAGTTCCCGCATCGCCGGAATCGCGGTGAAGCCTTCGCGAAAACGCTGCACCCGCCCGCCTTCGTGATCCACCGCGATCAGCAGCGCGGGGGTGCGCAGCGCGTGTATTTCCGCCGTCAGCGCGGCGAGCTGCGCGGGCGACTGAAAGTTGCGCGTAAATAAAATCACGCCGCCGGTGAGCGGATGCAACAAGCGCTTGCGGTCGTCATCGGTCAACGTGACGCCGGCCACGTCCAACATGACGGGGCCTATATGTAAGTTATTGTTTTTATTCATTTTTCTAGTATGGCCACAGCGCAGGCCATGCTTTTTTCATCGCTGATGGTGAGATGGTGGCCAGCGATTTCGCGCTGCTGCATCGCTGCTGTCAGCGCGTCGCTCAAAACATAGCCTGGCTTGCCGGCTTTGTTCTGCATCACGCTGATATTTTGCAGTGTCACGGGATAACGAAAACCCGTGCCCATGGCTTTGGAAAATGCTTCTTTCGCGGCAAAACGGTTGGCGACGAACAGCACCTGCTTGTTGCTGCGCTGAAAACCCGGCCACTCCAGTTCGGTCAGTACCCGCCGCGCAAAGCGTTCGCCGTACTGCGCCAGCAAACGCTCAATGCGCGGCGTTTCCACCAAATCGACGCCGATGCCGTAAATCATATAACACCTGGCACGTCGCCACCCGCGCGTTCAATGGCGGCAAGGTAAGCGCGCACGGTTGCCGCCAATCCCCATTCGATGGCGTCTGCAATCAACGCGTGGCCGATGGATACCTCAGCGACAGGCCCGGCACCCGCCAAAAACGCCGTGAGGTTCTGGCTGTTCAGGTCATGCCCTGCGTTGACGATGAGCCCTGCCTTGCGTGCCGCCGCTGCTGCTGCCGTGAATTTCGCAATCACAGCATCTTGAGCCGGCGTGGCATAGGCCTTGGCATAGGGTTCGGTATAAAGCTCCACGCAATCCGCGCCCGCCTCTGCCACGCGAGCCATGTTGCCTGCGTCGGCGTCCATGAACAGGCTGACGCGTGCGCCGAGCGCTTTCATTTCCGCAATGATCGGTCGCAGGCGCGCCGCATCGCGCGTCAAATCCCAGCCGTGGTCGGATGTGAACTGCGCCGGATCATCCGGCACCAGCGTACACTGATGCGGGCGCACCTTGCGCACATAGTCGAGAAGATTCTCGAAGGGATTGCCCTCGATGTTGTATTCAACGTGGGGATGGCCGCGCACCAGCTCCGCCAATTCATGCACGTCGTGCGGGCGTATGTGGCGCTGATCCGGGCGCGGATGCACGGTAAGCCCGCGCGCACCGGATTCGATCGCGATGGTTGCCGCGCGGGTCACGCTGGGAATGCCCAGCGTGCGCGAGTTGCGCAGCAATGCGACTTTGTTCAGGTTCACGCTCAATCGTGTCAATTGACGAGTCATCGCGCGGCCTGAAAATCCTACAAGCCCTGCAAGTCGATCAGCAACTGCCTGCTGTGCAGCGTTTGACTGCCCAGGTAATGGCCGATCAGCGCACGCATCAGTACCTTGCTTTGTTGTTGCGTGACGGCGGAAGTGTAGCAGTCGTTATTCATGTCGATCAGGGTTTGTCCCAGCAATTCTAACCCGTTTTGACCGGCATCCATGGGGACTGGGCCGCGATCAATGATGTACTGATAGCGCCGACCAGCCTCCAGCGGGCGTTGCAATTGCGCGTCACGGTCCAGCATCAGCGCATAGCCCAGTTCGCTCAGCAGGCGCTTTTCAAAACCGCGCAGCACGACGGCGTGATCGTTACCCGCCTGCAACGCCTGCAAGGTATGTTCATATATATCGAAAAGCGCATCGTGAGGATCATCCCGGTGCAGCAGCTTCAGCAGCAATTCATTGAGATAAAACCCGCAAATCAGCGCACGCCCTTTCAGCAGGCGAAAGGCGCCCCGCCACTCCGCTGTGCGCAGTGTTTTAAGTTCGGACTTGCCCGACCAGTCGAGCGTCAGCGCGTGAAACGGCATCAACACGCTGCGCAGCGGCGAATGCGGACGTTTTGCGCCTTTGGCCACCACGCCGATGCGCCCGAATTCGCGCGTGAACAACTCCACGATCAGGCTGGTTTCCTGATAGGGATAGCTGTGCAGCACGTACCCCGGTTGCTCTTTGTGCCGGGTGCTTCGTGGCGCGCTCATGGTCCGCGGTCAAGACAGACCCAGACGGTCGAGCGTCCGGCGATCATCGGCCCATGACTGCTTGACCTTGACCCACAGTTCAAGGAAGACCTTGCCACCCACCAGTTTTTCAATATCCTTGCGTGCGGCGGTACCGATTTCTTTCAGCTTTTCGCCACTCTTGCCAATAACGATGGCTTTTTGCCCCGGCTTATCGACCAGGATCACGGCGCGGATGCGGGTCAGCCCCGTCTTCTCCTCAAAGGTCTCGATCTCCACGGCAGTCGAATACGGCAGTTCCTGACCCAGCAAGCGGAATAATTTCTCGCGCACCATTTCGGCGGCCAGTACGCGCACGCTTGCGGTGGTGACATCATCTTCAGGGTACGGAAACGCCTGTTGAGGAAGCAGCGGCGTCAGTGCGTCGACCAGTGTGTCCAGTTGCAGTTTGTTTTGCGCGGAAATCGGCACGATAGCCTTGGGATGATACGCGGCATCCAGTGATGCCATATATTCAAGTACTTGATTTTTATTACTTATTTTGTCAATCTTGTTCAATGCGATAACAACCGCCTGATGTCCCTCCAACCGCGCATACAGCTCGTCATCCGCGTGCGTACGCAACGTGACATCCACCAGCCACAACACAACATTCGCTTCGGCGAGCGCATTCCTGAAACCGCGATCCATCGCCTTGGTGAGACCGCTGCGGTATTGCGTTTGAAATCCCGGCGTATCCAGAAATACCAGTTGCGCGTCAGGTTTGGTCAAAATACCCGCAATATTTTGCCGCGTGGTCTGGGGCCGGCGCGAAGTGATACTGATTTTTTGACCAATCAGCGCATTGAGCAATGTCGACTTGCCGGCGTTGGGCCGGCCCACGATGGCTATGTAACCGCTGCGCGGCGATTCAATATTCATGAGCGCATGACCAGTTCGTAGGCGAGCCGCGCGGCCTCTTGTTCGGCGCGCCGGCGACTGGTGCCGCTGCCGCGGCATTTAATGTGCAGCGCCTCCACCGTGCATTCGACTTCAAAGCGCTGTTCGTGCGCCTCTCCATCAACCGCCATCACCATGTAGGACGGTAGTAAGAGCCGTTTACCCTGCAACAATTCCTGCAGCAGGGTTTTCGCGTCCTTGGCGGACGTCGCGGGATGGATGCTATCCAAAGGAGCCTTAAAGACATGTTGCACTGCGCGAGTGGCGGCATCATAACCACCGTCGATAAAGACAGCACCAAATACCGCTTCCAGCGCATCCGCCAGTATGGAAGGACGTTTGGCCCCGCCGCTCTTTAGTTCACCTTCTCCCAGCAACAGCACTGTTCCCAAATCCAGTTGCCCTGCCAGCGTGGCAAGCGCGGGTTCACTCACCAGGCTGGCACGCAAGCGGGACAACTCGCCTTCGGGCAAATCAGGAAACTTTTCAAATAGCGCCTGCGTGATGACGCAACTGACGACACTATCTCCGAGAAACTCCAGACGCTCGTTATGCGTTGCCGCGAAACTGCGGTGCGTCAAGGCACGTCGCAACAGTTCTGCGTTGCGGAAAACGTAGCCAATGCTTCGCTGCAATACACCGGCATCTATCAATGCTGCGCTGCTCCTGATCGCTTAGCGCGAGGTGGGATTAAATTCCATGCAGGCGCTGATGTTGTAAACCAGAGGGACGCATTTCGTGTAACTCGCACTCAGCACGATGCCGCCACCTTCTTTTGATATCACAATATCCTTGGAGCTGATGGCGTCAATTCGATCAATCTCCATCCGCCTGTTGTAAGCTTGTTCAATCGGGCCACGGGCACCGCTGGAAAATGACGAATCATTTGCAATCACTTTAAAATGCTTTTGCATCGTCATGTTATCGAAATAAGAGGGTGCAAGTTTGAATGCGAGCAGCGCGGCAATCGCAAAAATAATCGCCCAGGTCATAAACCCCGATAGCGTAAGTCCTCTCTGTTTCAACATGGAATTCTCCCTTATCTGCAATTGTTCAGTTAATCGATGACCCGATGCGTTTGAATTCGTCAAAATTGAACCAGATGAGAAACGCCTTGCCGACTATATTCTCGTCTGGAACAAACCCCCAATAACGGCTGTCGCTGCTGCGGTCGCGATTGTCGCCCATCATGAAATAATGCCTCGCCGGCACCTTGCAGGTGAATCCGCTGTCATTGTAGACACAATTCTCCCGGTACGGAAACTGCGTTACGCCGCCCGGATGTACCGAAGGCATATCACTCTGGGTCAGGATGGAATGCCGGGATGGCCCCAGCACTTCGGACAGGCGCGCCGATGCGGTGAAATTCAGCCCCCCTTCCACGTAATTGTATTCGCCGTCCGCCGTGGTCTGGATGTCGACGCCATTGATGGTCAGCCGCTTGTCGCGATACACCACCGTGTCGCCCGGCACGCCGATCACGCGCTTGATGTAATCCTGCGACGGATTCTCGGGGAACCGAAACACCATGACATCGCCGCCCTTGGGCTGATTGATATCGACGATTTTTTTGTTGATGATCGGAATACGAATGCCATAGGTGTACTTGTTGACCAAAATGAAATCGCCGATCAGTAACGTGGGCAGCATGGAGCCGGAAGGAATTTTGAAAGGCTCTACCAGAAAAGAGCGCAGCAGAAATACAATCAGGATTACCGGAAAAAAACTGACTGCATATTCGATCCACCAAGGCTGCTTGAGGTGTGACTCGCGAACTTCGTTGCGCGTTTGGTCCAGCTTCTCCTGCTCCTTCGGATCCTCCAGCTTGCCGGCGCGCGCCTCCAGTTCAGTCACCGCGTTCCGTGCGGCAGACTCCCGGCCACGGCGAAATATATAGATATCCGCCAGCCAAACCGCGCCGGTGACCACCAGCAACACGAACATAATCAGCGGAAAATTCATTGGAATGCGATTGCCTCGATACGTAATTACTTATCAACCTGCAAAATCGCCAGAAACGCTTCCTGCGGGATTTCCACGCTGCCCACCTGCTTCATGCGTTTCTTGCCGGCTTTTTGCTTTTCAAGCAGCTTGCGTTTGCGGGAAATATCGCCGCCGTAGCACTTGGCCAGCACGTTCTTGCGCAAGGCTTTTACGGTTTCGCGCGCAATAATATGCGATCCTATCGCGGCTTGTATGGCGATGTCGAACATCT
>VFLF01000514.1 GCA_009885185.1 Nitrosomonadales bacterium
CCATGACCACCGAACTACACGAACGCGGCCTCGCGCGCCGCAAGGAAGTGCTCGGCGCAACGCAGGTCGAACAAACGTACAAAAACGTCGATAAATTCACCGCGCCGTTTCAGGAAGTCATCAACGAATATGTGTGGGGCGCGGTGTGGGCGCGACCCGGCCTGGAGACGCGCACGCGCTGCCTGCTCACCATCGGCATGCTGACCGCGCTGAATCGTCCCAACGAATTAAAAACCCATATGCGCGCCGCGCTGGATAACGGCGTGACGCGCGAACAGATCATGGAAACGCTGCTGCACGCCAATGTGTATTGCGGCGCGCCAGCTGCAGTGGAGGCGTTTCGCTGCATGCGTGAAGTGTTCGCGGCCATTGATGCCGCGCCCGCGAAATAAGGGGCACGCCATGAACGAATCCTTGCTGGACCCCGAAACGCGCGCACGCGGCCAACAAGTGCGCCGCGAAGTTTTAGGCCCATCGCATGTGTCGGCCTCGTACGACGTCGATGCGTTGTCGCTGCCCAAAACCCAGCTCGCCGAATACGTGTGGAGCAAAATCTGGGCGCGCCCTGGTTTGTCACGCAAAAGCCGCAGCATCGCCAACCTCGCGATGCTCACCGCGCTGAACCGCCCGCACGAATTCAAGCTGCACATCAAGGCCGCCATCAACAACGGCCTCACGCAGGACGAAATCGGCGAAGTATTATTGCAAACTGCGGTCTACTGCGGCGTGGCGGCGGCGGAAGACAGCTTTCGCATTGCGCGCGAAGCCTTTCAGGAAATCGAAACTCAAAAAGGAAAATCATGACCATTACACTCAACGCCTGTTCCGGCAACGGCATGTCCGCGTCGTTCCGCGAACTAATCCCGCAATTCGAGCGTGCGAACGACTGCAAAGTCGTTTTTACCTACGAGCCGGCCCAAATCCTGCTGCGCGAAATCAAGGCCGGCAAGGCGTTTGACCTGTGCGTGCTCGGCAAGGGCGTGATGGATCAGGTGGTGAAAGAGGGCTACGTCAAGGGCGACAGCGTGCGCGTGCTCACGCGCAACGGCATCGGCGTCGGCGTGTTAAAAGGCGCGCCCAAACCGGACTTAAGCAGCGTGGAATCGTTCAAGCGCGCATTGCTTAACGCCAAATCCGTGGCCTACACCACCGAGGGCGCGAGCGGCATTTACTTCGCCGGCCTGATTGAAAAACTGGGCATCGCCGATGCGATCAAGGCCAAGGCCAAAACCCAGCTCGGCGGACTCGTTGCCGATCTGGTGGTGAAAGGCGTCGCGGAAATCGCCGTGCAGCAGATACCGGAAATCATGGCGGTGGCTGGCGCGGATTACGCCGGGCCGCTGCCCGACGAAATCCAGAGCATATCGGTAAACGCCGGCGGCATCACCACTGGCACGCAACAACCGGCACTGGCACAGGCGCTGCTGGATTTTCTGCGTTCGCCGGATGCGGCGCGGGTATTCAAGGCGCGGGGGTTAGAACCGGAGGGCGCGTAACGCAGCTGCCGTAGGATGGGTGAAACCCATCGAAACGTCTATTCCTGCACCACTGTTTGTGATGGGTTGCGCTGCGCTCCACCCATCCTACGGGCAACTTATTGTTGACGTTAAAGGCACATGCGGCGCAATAGGGATTGCGCCCACAACTACAACACTCAATCCAGCCGCATCTTCGATTCCTTCACCACCCGCGCCCACTTCGCAATCTCCGCGCGCAGAAATGGCACAAATTCTTCCGGCGTGCTCATCACCAGTTCGTTGCCCGCGCGCTCCAGCCGGTCTTTGACATCGGCGCTGCTTAACGCGCGCGCGGACTCTGCGTGGATGCGGCGCACGAGATCGGGCGGCATGCCCGCGGGGCCGTAAAACCCGTACCAGCCGATGGCGCTGTATCCCGGCACGCCGGATTCGGCGATGGTGGGCACCTGCGGCAACGACGGAAACCGTTTGGGGCCGCTCACCGCGATGGCGCGTACTTTGCCGCTCTTGGCTGGCTCGGCCAGCGCAATCGTGCTGCCGAAGGAGAAATCCACTTCGCCGCTCATCACGCCGATGGCCGCTGGGGCCGCGCCCTTGAACGGCACGTGCGTCCAGCGCGCGCCCGACATCAGTTGAAAAAGTTCTCCCGCCAGATGCGGCCCGCCGCCTGTTCCTGACGAGCCGTAGGTCAGTCTGTCCGGCCTTGCCTTGGCCATCTCGACGATCTGGCGCGCTGTGCGTATCGGCACCGACGGGTGGCTCACCAGCAAAAATTGCACGCTCGCCAGTTGCGAGATATGGGTGAAATCACGCATCGGATCGTACGGCAGCTTCGGGCGTATCGCCGGGTTGATGGCGAATTCGAGCGCGGAGGCCATCAGCGTTTGCCCATCGGGTGCGGCGCGCGCGACCAGTTCGCCCGCCACCACGCCGGTGCCGCCGGGCCGGTTCTCGACGATGAACGTCGTGCCCGATTGCTCGGTGAGCTTGAGCGTCAACGCGCGCGCCACGATATCCACGCCGCCGCCCGGCGCATAGGGCACCAGCACGCGCACGGCGCGCGCGGGCCATGCGGGTGCGGTCGTCTGCGCGTGCGCCATCGAGCTTGCGATACATGCGGCAATTACGGCGAATTGCTTATTCATAGACGCTCCTTGTGACCAGGCCGACATCATCGCACGCGATGTGGGTGTTGTTTTGTCAGGCGCGGTGTGATGCGCTGGCCTTATTCACACAAACACAAATAATTGTTTAAAAACAAATATTTATAATGACTCTGTGCGCATTACATCCGACTCGGCCTAGGGCGGTGTAGCATGCGCCTTGAGAAAATAAAGAACGAAAATAAAAACTCATCTGACCAACACCTCTGGAGGATTCATGAAGTTTGGTTTTGTTCTGGCGGCGGCTGCCGCCTTGTGCAGTGTCGCGTACGTCACGCCCGCCTTGTCACAACAGTTAGCGCAAAACTACCCCAACCGCCCGGTGCGCGTGCTGGTGGGTCTGGCGCCCGGCGGCGGCACCGATTCGGTGGCGCGCCTGATGACGCAAAAACTGGCGGACACCTTCGGGCAATCGTTCGTGGTGGATAACCGGCCCGGCGCCAGCGGCAACGTCGCAGGTGAAATGGCCGCGCGCGCGGCGCCCGACGGCCATACGCTGATTATCGTGACGCCAACCTACGTGATCAATCCCAGCCTCTATCGCAACGTGTTGTACGACGCGATCCGGGATTTCGCCGGCATCGTGCAAATCGTCGACGCGCAATACTATCTGTCGGTGGCCAACAACGTGCCCGCCGCCTCGGTGAAAGAGTTGATCGCGCTGGCGAAAACGCGCAATCCGCGGCTTTCCTACGCATCGTCCGGCATCGGCAGTTCCAACCATTTGTCGGGCGAGTTGCTGAAAACCATGACGGGCATTGAGATGTCTCACGTGCCCTACAAGGGCGGCGCGCCGGCGTTAAGCGCGCTGATTGCCGGCGAGATACAGGTGTCGTTCACCAGCGGGGTGATTATTCCGCACTCCAAGGCCGGGCGCGTGAAAACCATCGCCGTCACGGGCGCCAAGCGCACGCCGCTGGCGCCGGACATACCCACCATCAACGAAGCCGGTGTGCCGGGCTACGAGGTGGTCGGCTGGTACGGCATGGCCGCGCCCATCAAAACGCCCCGGCCCATCATCGATAGATTGAGCACCACCATCAACAAGATGCTGCCGGAATTGCGCGACCGCTATGCGGCGCTGGGCATGGATCTCGCGGGCGGCTCGCCCGCCCAGTTTGATGCGCTGCTGCGCATTGAGCGTGACAAGTGGGCGAAGGTGGTGAAGTTGTCCGGGGCGAAAGTGGAATAAAGACGAAGGGTTCCGCGGTACTATGCAAGTGGAGCATCACTAACCCTGTCGTTCCCGCGCAGGCGGG
>VFLF01000288.1 GCA_009885185.1 Nitrosomonadales bacterium
GGCACCAACTCCTGAAAATTATAAATTTCTCCGTTAAAAACAACCACGACACTACCATCTTCGTTGTATAACGGTTGCTGTCCCGTAGACAAGTCAATGATAGACAGTCGCCGATGGCCGAGCCCGACACCAGGCTCAAGATGTACCCCACCTGCGTCGGGGCCCCGATGAAAAAGCGACTGATTCATACGCTCAAGAAGCGGTCGCGAAATTTCCGCTTTTCCTTCTAAATCAAACACTCCTGTGATGCCGCACATAGTCTTATGCTTTTTGTTGTCGTTGCGCGCGTCGCGAAATTCGATTTGGCGACAATGCGGTATCATACAAATCCATATAGTTCTTCACCATTCCGTCCAATCCGAAACGTTTCTCGGCCTCCACCCGCGCGGCTCTGCCTTGATTTACCACTTTTTCCGGATTCAATATATAGTTACGAATCGCCAGCGCCAGTTTATTCGGATTCGCCGGCGTGACCAATGTACCGGTATGGTTTTCAGTGACTAACTCAGGGTTGCCGCCTACCGCTGTAGCCACAACGGGAAGCCCGCTCGCCATTGCTTCCAAAATGGTATTCGATATCCCCTCTGCAAGCGACGGCAGCACGAAGAGATCAAGGCCGCGCATAATTTCCGGCACATCATCGCGATCCCCTGGAAGCCATGACAAATGGGATGCGCCAGATTGACTCAGAATATTGGCAACCTCCTGACGTAGCGGACCATCGCCAATCATCACCAGCCGCAGCTGTCGATCCATTTGAGGCATCATTTGTAGCAAAATGACAAACGCCCGTGCCAGTGTGAGTTGATCTTTTTCGGGTCGCATGCGGCCAACAGTACCTATTACAAATGCATCGCTCGGCGCAAATCCTGTTACGGGCAATGCTTCGCGCGCTCCGCATTTTGGATGAAATAGCGCAGTGTCCACACCGTTGTATAGCTGTATTATTTTTTGGGGTGGGACCCGTATCTGCTCTCTTAGATAACATTCAAGGTCTTTTGAGAGTGCGACATATCGGTGTACTAGCGGCTTGAACAAGCGCCGAATTCTCTGCCGCACAACGTTACTACCGTCCAAGTCTGCCATGTCGCGACCATGCTCGCTGTGTATACGCACCGGAACTCCGGCCAAGGCCGCCGGCAGCGTACCCTCGAGTGCAGCGAGATTGCGGGTGTGGAGAATATCCGGGCGCAGCCTTATCAACAGCCACCACAACTTGATCAGCATTATCGGACTGTTGCCCAAAGGTTTATTAAGCGCGAAAACAGGCACGTCGCTGCGGTGCATGCGCCGGCGAAAATCAGAATACGTGGTTAGACAAATAATGGCGTGCCGAAAGCGTTCAGGAGGAATACGGTTAATCAAATTGACCACCCCATTCTCCAGACCGCCAATATCAAGACGGTAAATGACGTGGACAATGAGCGGCGCCGTCGAGTCGCGCCATGCAGGCACGTCCTTTAAAGCGCTGACACTAAAATGGTCTTGCATTGCGCAGGCTCTTGGAGATGGCAGGCAACCCGACTTTCACGAAATCCTGGAGTCGATCAACTGCCGCTTCGCCTGTCAGGTCTAATTCCGTGGAAACAATAATAACCGCGCCGTCATCGCCTCTTCCCAGTAATTGGGATTTGGCCTGCA
>VFLF01000646.1 GCA_009885185.1 Nitrosomonadales bacterium
GCATTTCGATGTCGATGTCGGCGGCTCGTATGGCGTCAAGCGCGGCATCAAGCATTCGGTGCTCATCGGTTATCTCGCGCGCAAGCTGGGCATGCCGGTGCGCTTCATCGAAGACCGGCTCGAAAACATGCGCGGCGGCGACATGCAGGGGCCGGACCGGATTTTTGACATGCAGGCCGCGTTCGACAACGACGGCACGGTGCGCGCGCTGAAAATCCGCGCGCTCGATGATGTCGGCGCGTATGCGGGCCGCGCGCCGTTGCAACTCGGTAAACCCATCACCGCGATCTGCGGGCCGTATCGCATCGGTGCTGTTGAATACGAGCCGATTTCGGTAATGACGAATAAAACGCCGCAGGAGGCGGTGCGCGGCTTCGGCCAGGCGCCGACCAACTTTGCGCTGGAGCGCACGATGGATCACATCGCCCGCCACCTCGGCATGGATCGCATCGAGTTACGCCGTAAGAACTTGATTTTAAAGGAAGAATTTCCCTATCGCATTCCCAGTGGATCGAGCTACGATTCAGGCGACTATCACGCGGTGCTGGATAAAGCACTGCACGCGGCGGATTACCCCGCGTTGGTGAAAGCGCGCGATGCCGCGCGCAAAGCCGGCTGCTACGCCGGCATCGGCATTGCCACCTGCCTTGAACCCAGCGGCGGCAATGCTTCGTTCGAGCCGCTGTTCAACGCGAAGAACGACACCACCACCTGGATGGATTCATGTCTGGTGCGTGTGGATTTGTCAGGCGCGGTGACTGGCGTGATGAATACCTCGTCGTCCGGTCAGGGCCACGAGACATTGGTGTCCACCGTGATCGGCGAAATTCTCGAACGCGATCCGGCAGGCATCCGTGTGGTGCGCGCCGATTCGCTGTCCGCGCTGCCGTCGAACAGCCCGGTCGGCAGCCGCATGGCGATCATGCTCGGCGGTGCGGCGGCGGGTGCGGCGCGAAAAATACGCGACACCGTGATCGAAATTGCCGCGCACAATCTGGGTTGTACCATCGAGGCCGCTGAATACTCGGAAGGCAACGTATCGGTGCGCGGCCACCCCGACAAACGCCTGACCTGGGACGAAATCACCACCATCGCGCACCGCAAGTTTCACCAGATGCCGCCAGGCGTGGAGCCGGGCTTGCAGGCGAAATTTGTCTGGCAGGTGCCCACGGGCGGCGGTCTGCCCAACGCGCAAGGCGAGGTGCAAATCTATCCGTGCTACGCCTTCGAGACGCACATCGTTTACGTCGAACTCGACTCCGACACGCTGCGTCCCGACATCAAAAAGTATGTCTGCGGCCACGACTGTGGCGTGATGATCAGCCCCGACATCGTGCATGGCATGACCTACGGTGGCATCGCTCACGGCATCGGCGCAGCCTTGTATGAAAAATTCGCCTACAGCGACGACGGCCAGTTGTTAAGCGGCAGCTTTATGGATTATCTGATTCCGAGCGCGATGGAAATCCCCGCCATCACCATCGTTGATCACTGCACGTCCTCGCCGCTCACCACCTTCGGGCAAAAGGGTTCGGGCGAGGCGGGGTATCTGGGCGCGCCGGCCGCTGTTGCGAATGCCGTCAACGATGCACTTCAACCCCTGGGCGTGAGCATCGAAACATTGCCGATGACGCAGGATGCGCTTTGGCGTACGATACAAACCGCGCAGAGAAAAACACCGTAACATGCAACCCGCGTCGTTCCCGCGCAGGCGGGAACGACAGTGGTAGTAGTTGATCCGCCTGATTAAAGGATAGCCATGAAAAAACTCGCAGCCACGCTGAGCGCTCTACTATTCGCCTCCGCCGCCTTCGCGCAAACCGCCGATCCCGCCCCCGGCTGGCCGAACAAAACACTGCGCGTGGTGGTGCCCTTCACGCCGGGCAGCGCAACGGATGCCGTGGCGCGGCTGGTGAGCGAACGGCTGGGCGCGCAACTTGCGCAGACCATCGTGGTGGAAAACCGCCCCGGCGCGGGCGGCACCATCGGTGTAGCCGTCGCGGCCAAGGCCAATCCTGACGGCTATACGATTCTGGTGCATTCGTCGTCGTACACCGTCACGCCGACTACCTACCCCAACACGCATTACGACACGCTGCGCGATCTCACGGGCATCACGCCGCTCGCCAATCTGCCCAATGTGCTGGTGATTGCGCCCTCCAAAAACATACGCTCGGTCAAAGAATTGATCGCGATGGCGAAGGCCAAGCCGGGTTCGCTCACCTACGCCTCGGCAGGCGCGGGCAGCGCCACGCAACTTAACGCTGAGCGCTTTCGTCTGGGCGCGGGGCTCGAAGGCACGCATGTGCCGTTCAAAGGCACGCCCGAAGCGCTGACTGAAATTATCACCGGGCGCATCGACATTTATTTCTGCCCGGTGATTTCAGTGTTGCAGTTCATCAAAGAAGGGCGGCTGCTGGGCCTCGCGATGGGCAGCACCAAACGCTCGTCCGCGTTGCCCGATCTGCCCACCACGCTGGAGGCGGGCGTGCCGAATTCGGATTACAACTTCTGGGTCGGCATGGTGGTGCCGGCGAAAACGCCCGTCGGCGTGATCGGCAAACTGCATCAGGCCACGGTGAAAACGCTGCAAGTACCGGAAACCACCGAGCGCATGGCGCGGCTCGGCGCGGAGCAGATGATCATGACGCCGCGCGAATTCGACGCCCATATCAAGACCGAGATCGGCATCAACGCCACCCTGGTGAAGGCCGCGAAGATCAACGTCAATTGAAAGCACGATTGAAAACCCCATGGAAGACCGCCTCGAAAAAATCGAAACCAAACTCAGCCTGGCGGAAGACCTGCTGGAGGAGTTGAACAAGACCGTCTACCGGCAGCAGGAACAGATCGAGCAACTGCAACGCGCGGTGGTGACGCTGCGCGAACAGGTGCGCGCCGCGCAGCCGAACGAGCCGCGTAATTTGCATGACGAGATTCCTCCGCATTACTAGCCGGTGATTCAGCTTACTAAAATCCGCGAGCTGAACCTAACCGGCGCGGCGACGGGTGCCCGCCCCGCGCACCTCGCGGCCGCCAGCGGACTGGTGCGCACTGCGTCGCACCTTTACGTGGTGGCAGACGATGAATTGCATCTCGGCGTGTTCCCCGCAAGCGGCACGCAAGCGGGCAGCCTGACGCGGCTATTTGATGGCGCGTTGCCGGATGCCCACGCGCAACGCAAGGCGCGTAAACCTGATCTGGAAACGCTGATGCGGCTGCCGCCATTTGCCGGTTATGCCTACGGCGCACTGCTGGCACTCGGCTCCGGCTCTACAGGCCAGCGTCACCGGGGCGCGCTATTGCCGCTGGATGCGCAGGGCATCGTTAGTTGTCGCGTACGCGAGGTTGATCAGTCGGCATTGCTCGCCAAGCTGGACGCACACATTGCCGCGCTGAATATCGAAGGCGGCTTCGTCAATGGCAGTGAACTGTGCCTGCTCCAGCGCGGCAACAAAAAAAAGGGGGCCAACGCGCTGATACGCTTTGCGTTGGCGCCGCTGCTGAACGCACTGGCAGTGCACACTGGCACGGCCGAGCACACCGGCATGGTCGCGCACGCTGACTTGCCCGCGCTGCTGCCGTTAGCCATACACCCCGTCGCTCTCGATGACATCAACGGCGCGCCATTGACATTCACCGATGGTGCGGCCTCGCCCAACGGCGACATTGTTTTCAGCGCGGTCGCCGAGAACACCAAAGATCACTACGACGACGGCCCATGCCTCGACGCGGCGATTGGCATCATGACGCACGACGGCAAGCCGCGCTGTCTGCACCGGCTAGATCAGCCGCACAAAATTGAAGGCATCGATGCCCGTGTGGCGGATGACGTGATCCACTTGCTGTTGGTAACCGATGCCGACAATGCGGAGATTCCCGCCAGCCTTTTCTCCGCCATGCTGGCGTTGCCCCGCCGCTCAGGGTGACTTGAAGTGGATCGCGGTCTCACGCCCCATGCTGCAGAATATCAGCAGAAGGTAAAATGCAATCATGATCCCCAACACCGTCCTGCAGGCCATCCAACTCGCAGTCGCGCCGATATTCATGCTCGCCGCGGTGGCGGCGATGATCGGCACCGTGGCAACTCGGCTCGCGCGCATCGTTGATCGTGCACGCGCACTGGAAGAGCGGCTGGATTCCGGCGCAGCAAAGAACCCCGATGCGATTTTTTGGGAGCTTAACCGGCTGGTGCTGCGCGGCAGCCTCTGCAACTGGTCGGTGGGTCTGCTGGCGATCTGCGGCATGCTGATTGGCGCAACCGTGATGGTGCTATTCGTGGGCGAGGCCTATTCCCCACGCACCGAGAAGATTGTTCCCTGGACGTTTCTCAGTGCGGTAGGCGCCTTCGTACTGGCGTTGTTACTGTTTCTGGCAGAGACATTGCTCGCATCGCACGTGCTTCGGTTCGGCAGACGGGCCGCGCGCAAATAACCGGCAGGCCGTTGGCGCCTGACCTGAACAACGCCATTCGTAACATCGCGCACAAAACACAATTGGCTTTACGATCGCCCTGGAAAATTGAAACTCGGGCTGCCGGAAGTTCAGCTTGAGATGAGTCCTGGCGTCGCTTGCCCGCTTTTCGCCTTGATGGCAGCCAGTATTTTGTCGGCAGTGGCCGGCAGCGTGGTGATGCGCACGCCCACCGCGTTATGAATCGCGTTGATGATCGCCGCCGCAGTCGGCACCGACGTCGGCTCACCGACGCCCTTGGCGCCAAACGGGCCGGTGGGATCGAAGCTCTGCACGATATCCACCTCGATTTCCGGCATGTCGAGGCTCGTCGGCACAATGTAGTTGGTGAGATTGGGGTTCACCACGCGACCGGCATCGTTGAACAGCATCTGCTCGTGCAGCGCAAAGCCTATGCCCATGGATATGCCGCCTTCGACCTGGCCTTCGACCAGCATCGGGTTGATCGCGGTGCCGCAATCGTGGGCTGCAACAATACGCAGGACCTCCACTTCGCCGGTCTCGTCGTCGACGTCCACCTCCGCGATCTGCGTGGCATAGACGTAAGTACTGAACGGCTTGCCCTGGCCGGTTTCCGGGTCCAGCGCCACGGTGGGCGGGTTCCATGATGCGCTGCCGATGGCGGGTTGGCCCATCACCACCTGCGCGCGGTGCGCCACCTCACCGATCGCAAGGCTGCGTTGCGGAAAACCTTTCACCTGAATCTTGCGGTCACGGGCATCGAGTTGGTCGGCGCGCACGCCCAGCAGCGGCGCCGCGATCTCGAACAGAATTTCCTTCGCCTTTGCCGCGGCAAGCCGTATCGCATTCCCTGTCACGTAGGTCGTGCGACTGGCGATCGCGCCCGTATCCATGGGCGTAACATCGGTGTCACCGGAGACGACATGCACATCGTCGGTCGCGATGCCCAGTTCTTCAGCCGCTATCTGGCCCAGAACGGTGAGCGCGCCCTGTCCCGTTTCCACGGTACCGGTCAGCACGGTGGCGGTGCCATCTTCGTTGACCTTGACCGTCGCAGCGCTGGGATTCGCCGCGACCGTGAATCCGATCGGGTACCACATGCACGCAATGCCGTGTCCGCGCCGTTTCATGGCCGCTCGTCCTTCCAGCCGAAGCGCTGCGCGGCCTGACGCAGCGATTCCTTGACTACCACGCTGTGGAGCACCTGCCCGGTAGGACTTGCCGATCCCTCCACGAAAACGTTGCGCAGGCGAATCTCCAGCGGGTCGATGCCGAGGGCTTGCGCGATCTCGTCCATCTGCGACTCGTAGGCAAAGCACACTTGCGGCGCGCCGAAGCCGCGCATCGCGCCAGTCATGGTTTTGTTGGTGTAGACGACATGCGCTTCCACCAGCAGATTCTCGATCTGGTAGGGACCGGGCGACAGTATCGCCGCCTTGCCGATGGTGGTCTCGCTCCACGAGCAATAGGCGCCGCCATCAAGCACCAGTCGCACCTTGCGTGCGAGGATGCGGCCGTCGGACGTGACGCCGGTCTTGTAATGCATGATGATCGGGTGGCGCGTGGTGGTGGCGGTGAACTCCTCGGCGCGCGTGTAGACACCCTTGACCGGACGACCCGTCTTTTTCGACAACAGTGCCAACACCGGCTCCTGCGTGATCTCGTTCTTGCCGCCGAAATTACCGCCGACAATGGTGCCAATCATGCGAATGCGGTTGTGCGGCAGCTTGAGTGTGCGCGCAAGGTCGGCGCGTGCAAGAGTGATACGGCCGATTGTGCACCAGATGGTTACGCGCCCATTGGCGTCCCACTCAGCAATCGCCGCATGCGGCTCCAGCGAGACGTGCTCCACCATCTGGGTGCGATACTGTCTTTCGAAAATATGGTCGGATTTGGCGAAGCCCTGCTCGACGTCACCCCTCCTGATGACTTTGCTCGCGTAGACGTTGCTCGCCGGCGGATGCACTTTCGGCGCGTCCTCGCGCATCGCTTGCAGCGGATCGAATACCGCCGGCAGCAGCGCGTATTCGACCTTGATACGGTCGAGGGCGGCGTTCGCGATTTCCTCAGTGACGGCAGCCACTGCAGCGACGCCGTCACCCGCGTGAAAGACGCGCTCATCGGCCAGAATCGGTTGATCCTGCAACGAAGGCCCAAAACTGTTAACCGGGATATCGCAGCCGGTCAACACCGCCATCACGCCCGGCATCGCTTCGGCGGCACTGGTATCGATGCTGACGATGCGCGCGCTGGCCACATTCGCGCGCTTGATCCGGGCGTGCAGCATGCCGGGAAAAGCGAGGTCATCGATGTAGCGGGTTTGGCCCAGACCATGCATGCGCCCGTCGGGACGCGTTGCACGCTGCCCCACCGCGGGCGTTTGCTGCCGCACGTTCGGCACCAGCGTTTCGATGGGATACGGCACTGCGGGCGCGACGGCAGGAAGCCGCATTTCCTGAGCGGAAGGGAGCCAGTCCACTCGCGCAATCGGCTGTCCCGCATTGGCGATCTTCCTATTGTCAGCCATGGTGCGCCTCTGCGAATTTTAAGCATTCACCGCGTGTTTTCATCGCCAACTCCGGGTGCGCTGCGTTCGCCCGGCGCCGCGCTTAGGGCACGCGCGGCATCCAGCACAGCGTCTATCATTTTTGTATAGCCAGTACACCGGCACAGATTGCCAGCGATCGCATCGCGTATCTCGTGGCGCGTCGGATGCGGATTCTCGTCAAGCAATGTTTTTGCGGACAGGATGACGCCGGGCCCGCAAAAGCCGCATTGCAGCGAGGCGTGATCCTCGAACGCTTTTTGCAGCGGGTGCAACGCCTCACGCGTGGCCAGTCCTTCAATGGTCAGCACGTCGCGGCCCTCGGCCTGGCTGACTAGCATCAGACACGCGTTGACCGTCTTGCCATCCACGATGACCGTGCAAGCGCCACAGTCGCCGGCATCGCAACCCAGCTTGGCGCCTGTCAGGTTGAAAGTCTCGCGCAGCAGCTTGAGCAATGTCGTCTCGGGCGGCACGCTCGCCGTGCGCCACTCGCCGTTGATGCGGATCGCCACCTCCGTCACTGTTGTTCCCCTTCGTGCTTCGCTTTGGCCCGCGCATAGGCATGGGACAGCGCGCGCCGGGTCAACACCGCGACAAGATCGCGCCGGTACTGCGCCGGGGCACGGAAATCGCTAATCGGCCTCGCCTCGGCAGCGGCGATCCGTCCTGCTTCCTCCATCGCTTGCGGTGTAATGGTGCTCGCAGCAAGAAACGCCTCTGCCTCCAGCGCGCGCATGATCGTGGGTGCGACGGCACCGAGCGCGATGCGCGGCGCCACGAATGTGTGTTTATCCCAATCGACCCACAGGGCGGCCGCCACGTTGACCAACGCCAGCGCCTGTCCTTTGCGCAAGCCGAGTTTCTGAAAATCCGCGGGCTTTTCCAGGTTTCTCCCGGGAATGACGACTTCTGCCAGCAATTCGCCTGCGGCGAGTGCCGTCTTGCGGGGCGCGATGAAGAATTCCGCAATGGGCATCTGCCGGCTTTCGCCCATTTTGACCAGCGTGACCAGCGCATCCAGCGCGAAAAGCGCTGGCCCGCTGTCCATTGACGGCACGCCGGTCACCAGATTGCCACCAAGCGTACCGAGGTTGCGCGTCTGCACAGCACCGATCGAGTGCGCTGCTTCGGCCAGTACAGGGCACAGTTCGCGGACGAGCGGCGAACGCATGATTTCGGTATGCGTGACCAGTGCGCCGATGAGTAAACCGTGCGCCGTCAACTCAATCTGCTTCAGGTCATGCGCCCGCGAAACATCAATGACGACCGCGGGAACATGGCGCGCAAATTTCAGATCAACCAGCAGATCCGTGCCTCCCGCGAGCACCTGTGCCGACCGACCATGCTCCGCCAGCAACGCAACCGCGTGCCGTGTATCCCTGGCGGTGATGACTTCAAACGGCTGCATTCGGTCTCTCCGGCTTTATCGATCCAATAATGCGTTGCCATTCATATTGGCACTCAGGATATAGCGCGTTGTTAATCGCGTCGACCACTATGCCGCTCCCGCTTGATGCAGATCAAAGCGAAATCAACAATGGCTGTCGCCGTTCTCAACATACACATTCGCGTTATCCATGCCAGCCAAGCCAGTCCTCTGTGTCCTGGCAGTTGAGCGCGGTATCTCTAATTTTCGCGGCGTGCCGTCTTGGCCTGCAATGGGTGGATAATGGCCAAAATAGCAGCCCGGTAGGTGTGATAATGAAACCGCATACCTTGTGTTCCTCATGTAGCGCGCTGTGGGTGCTGTGTTTTCTGCTCACCGCGCCCGCCATGGCACAAACCCCTTCGGCAAGTACAGGACAGGCCTTCCCCGCCAAAGCCATTCGCATCATCGCGCCCTTCCCGCCCGCCAGCGTGGCGGATGTACTCGCGCGACCGATCGCGCAGAAGATGACCGAGACTTGGGGGCAGCCGGTGATTGTCGATAACCGCACTGGGGCGGCGGGCAGCGTCGGCTCGGACATGGTAGCGAAGGCCGCGCCGGACGGTTACACGCTGTTGCTCGGCACCATCGGCACCAACGCCATCAACTCGGTGCTCTACGTCAAACTACCGTACAACGCTCGCACGGATTTCTCGCCGATCACGCTGGTGGCGAACGCGCCCCTCTTTCTGGTGATGCACCCGTCAGTGCCGGTCAAGACCGTGAGGGAGGTGGTCGCACTCGCCAAAACGAAACCCGGTCAGTTGAATTACGGTTCCGCGGGCATGGGCACCTCGCCGCATCTGGCGGGCGAAATGTTCCAGCATCTCGCCGGCGTCAAGATGACGCTGGTCACGTACAAGGGCAGCCCACAATCCGCCATTGATCTGGTGGCCGGACGGCTCGACCTGATATTCGCCAACGGTTCGGCAGTGCTTCCGCTCATCCGTACGGGACGGCTGCGGCTGATCGCGACCAGCGGCGCGAAGCGCGATCCGGCGATGCCGGACGTGCCCACCATCGGCGAAACCGTGCCCGGCTTCGAACTCATGCCGTGGTGGGGATTGTTCGCGCCGGCCAGCACGCCGCGCGAGATCGTGGCGAAACTCCACGGCGAAACGGTGCGTATTCTCGCGCTGCAGGACATCAAGGCGCAATACGCCAATCTCGGCCTCACCGCCATCTCCAATACGCCGGAGCAGCTTAACGCTTACGTGCACGAGGAAATTGCGCGCTGGGCGAAAATCGTCAAGGCCACCGGCGCGCGGGCTGATTGACGTAGCCGCCGGCGTTACAATTGCAGTGCGGTTTTGATTTCTCCACCACCATTCACGAAGGAAATCCCATGTCCAGCCTGACAGAAACATCGCCGCTCGGCGTATTTCAGGCGCACCTGGCCAAAGGCGAGCTCGCCTACCAGGTGTGTCTTGACGACAACAAACCGTTTTTCTACCCGCGCGCCTATGCGCCCGCCACCGGCAGCGAAAATATCGAATGGCGCGTGTCCAAGGGGCTTGGCACCGTCTACACCACCACCGTGGTGCATACCAAGGGCGAGCCGCCGCACAATGTCGCGATGATCGATCTGGATGAGGGCTTTCGCATGATGAGCCGCGTCGAGGACATTGATCCGATGCAGGTCAAGATCGGCATGCGCGTGAAGTTTCGTGTGTTTCCGGGCGGCGACAAAGCGGCGCCGTACCCTGTGTTTACGCCCGCAGTTACGTCCACCGGGGGATCGAAATGAACAACCCGAATCTCGCGGGACTGCAACGCGGCAGCGTTGCCGTGGTGGGCGCGGCGGAATCCGATCTGGGCCAAATGGCGCAGGGCACGCACCCGATGGATCTGATGGCGCAGGCAACGATGCGCGCGCTGGAAGACTGCGGTCTTACGCTGAAAGACGTGGATGGCCTGTTTGTCGCGGCGACACAGGTGCGCATGGGGCCGATGGCGTTTGCCGAGTATCTGCGCATCAAGCCCAAATATTTTGACGGTACCATTATCGGCGGCTCGTCGTTCATGTCGCACGTGGCGCACGCGCAGGCCGCGCTGCAACTGGGCTTGTGCAACGTGGCGGTGATCGCCTACGGCAGCACGCAGCGCTCGGTGTCGCGCGCGGCAGCCAGCCCGCGCGAATTCAACCCGTATGAATCGCCTTATCGCCCGTTTATGCCGAGCACCGCGTACGCGATGGCGGCGATGCGCCATATGCACGAATTCGGCACCACGCGCGAACACCTCGCCGAAGTCGCCGTGTCCGCGCGCAAATGGGCGCTGCTGAACCCCAAGGCATGGGAAAAAGAGCCTCTGACGATAGAGCAAGTGTTGAGCGCGCGTATGGTGAGCTATCCGTTGACGGTGCGCGATTGCTGTCTGGTGCTCGACGGCGGTGGCGCCATCGTGATGGTGCGCGCAGATCGCGCCAAATCGCTGAAAAAGAAACCCGTGTATGTGCTGGGCACCGGAGAATCGCTGTCACACGCGAATATTTCCAGCATGCCCGATTTCACCGTCACCGCCGCCAAGGAATCCGGCGCGCAAGCCTACGCCGCCGCGAAGATAAAGCCTGCGGACATGCAGATGCTCTCGCTCTACGATGCCTTCACCATCACGCCGATTTTGTTCCTCGAAGACTTGGGCTTTTGCCCCAAAGGCGAAGGCGGACGCTTCGTGGCCGACGGTACGATTGCCCCCGGCGGCAAACTGCCGGTGAACACCAGCGGCGGCGGCTTGTCGTATTGCCATCCGGGCATGTATGGCCTGCTGGTGATGATCGAGGCCATCCGCCAGGTGCGCGGCGAATGCGGGCAGCGGCAGGTAAAAAACTGTGATGTCGCGCTGGCGCAAGGCAATGGTGGTGTGCTCTCCAGCGAGTGTACGGTCATTTTTGGGTCAGCGGCCACGCTGTAAGGTTATCCGCGCAAGCGCGACCAATCCGCAATTCCGTGGTGCAGGGAATTTCTCCCTGCATCAACGGTCTCAGTTCTGGAACCAAAGGAGATAACAATGGAAAGACGCGGATTTATTCAAGGCATTGCAGCGCTTGTGGCTCTGAGCACGTTGTCAGGACGCGATGCTTTCGCGCAGTCGATGGACAAAAAAGCCATCGACGACATGCAAAAAAACTGGAAACAGTTGCTCGCCGACGGCACGCCGGCAGTCACGGCAACGCCGCCGCTCAAGCTGAGCAAGGACGAGTGGAAGAAACGCCTGTCGCCCGCGGCCTACGACGTGCTGCGCGACGAAGGCACCGAGCGCGCAGGCAGCAGCCCGCTCAACGGCGAAAAACGCCCCGGTGTTTTTGTGTGCGCGGGTTGCGATCTGCCAGTATTCACCTCGGCGATGAAATACGAATCGGGCACCGGTTGGCCGAGTTTTTTCACCACCATCCCCGGTGCATTCAACAAGAAAACCGATTACAAGCTGATTCTGCCGCGCACCGAGTATCACTGCGTAAAATGCGGCGGCCATCACGGCCATGTCTTCGACGACGGCCCGCAGCCCACGCGCGAACGCTGGTGCAATAACGGCCTGGCGTTGAAATTCATACCCAAAGCCAAGGCCTGATCGCCCCGCCGTACCCGTAGCGTGCGCTGTGCGCACGACAAATCGATGCGGTGACCCAACGGCAACCGTCTTGCAGCGGTTGCCGTTTTTTGTTGGTAATATGAGTCATGACCGCGCCGCTGATACCATTGATACGACTGGCCCAAGACGCCGATGCGCATTGCATCGCGGTGATGTCGCGCTGTCTGATTGAACTCGGCTTGCGCGGCTGGAGCTGGGACCCCGGCCGCGTCAAACGCGTGCTGCGGCATCGCGAATCCTGCGTTGTCGTCGCGCAAATCGATGGGCGTGTCGAAGGCTTCGCCATTGCGCAGTTCGGCGACACGCGCATGCATCTGAGCCTGCTAGCGGTCAACGCCCTGCGCCAGCGCTGCGGCATCGGGCGCGCGCTGGTGGAATGGCTGGAGCAATCCGCTCTGACCGCGGGCATCACCGAAGTGCATCTTGAACTGCGCGCCAATAATGCCGCCGCGAAGTTTTTCTACGAAGCGCTGGGGTACGAGTTTGTGCTCGCCGCCCCCGGCTATTACAGCGGCGTGGAAACCGCCTTCAAGATGCGCAAGCCCCTCGGCGTCGCGGCAACCGGTCGCGCCATTCCATAATTTATTGTTTAAAAACAAATACTTACATTTAAACAGTATCCCTATGCCCATCAACAAGAATCACACTAGGCAACAACTCGCCGCTGGCAAGATCACCATGGGCATGCGCTTTATTCTGAGCGGCCTTGATTTGCTGTTCCTCATACGCGGCGCGCGCGAGCGCTCGGAATTTCTGCACGGGATCAAGCTGTAGCCCTGCATGTGGAGCTGTTTCGTCCGTTCACTCTCGCCCACGCCTGCGCGCTGCTGTGCATAGCCGCGCTGGTTGTGCTGGTTGTTTTTCTCGGTCGCCGCCAACCGCATTCGCACCGACCAAACCAGCTTGAACGCACGCTAGCGTACATCAACATCGCTGTGTGGATCGCGGCGCATGGCTGGTGGCAGTTACCCGCGCGGTTCGATCCAGCCATCACGCTGCCGCTGCAGATGTGCCACATCACCTCCCTGATCGCTTCACTGGTGCTGCTCACGCGCCACCACACGCTGCGGGCGATCCTTTACTTCTGGGCGTTTGCGCTGTGCACGCAGGCGATGATCACGCCAAGCCTGATTGAACCGCCCACCTCGCCGGTGTTCTGGTCGTTCTGGTTCTTGCATGGCTTTGTGATGATGACCGCGATATACGACATCGCGGTAAA
>VFLF01000717.1 GCA_009885185.1 Nitrosomonadales bacterium
AAATTATCAATAAAAACAAATACTTATGTTATGTAGCGTGCGCTGTGCGCACGATCTTGCAGGCGGTACACCGGGACTGCGATTCGTGCGCACAGCGCACGCTACTATTCCAGCTTCACGCCTGCGTCCTTCACCACCTTCGCCCAGCGCGTGATTTCCGCTTTGACGTAATCGCCGAATTGCTCCGGCGTGCCGCCCAGCGCTTCGATGCCATCGGCGGCGAAACGTTTTTTTACTTCTGGTCGTTGCAGAATTTGATTCAGTTCGGCGTTCAACTTGACGATGATGTCGCGCGGTGTTTTCACCGGGGCGAGTGGGCCAAACCACGTGGTTGATTCATAACCCGGCACGCCGGATTCGGCGATGGTCGGCATGTCGGGCATTTGCGCGATGCGTTTGGTGCTGCCGATGCCTATGCCACGCAGGCGTCCCGACTGCACGTGCGGTTGCAGCGGCGGAAACCCGGTGATGGTGAGCGAGGTCTGGCCCGCGATGAGATCGGTCATCATCGGCCCGGTGCCGCGATACGACACCGCGACGATATCGGTTTTACTGAGCAGCTTGAAGTTTTCCGTTGCCAGATGCGACGCGCTGCCGGGGCCGGATGAGGCATAGTTGATCGCGCCCGGTTTGGATTTCGCCAACGCGATCAGGTCGCGCGTGGTTTTTACCGGCAACGAGGGATGCACCACCAGCAGGTTGGGCACCATCGCAAACAAATTCACGGCGGCGAAATCACGTACCGGGTCGTAGGGCAGCTTGGCAAACAGCGACGGCCCGAAGCCGAAGGTGCCGACGTGGCCGAAGATCAGCGTGTAGCCGTCGGGCGCGGATTTCGCCACGTAGTCCACCCCGATGTTGCCGCTGGCGCCGGGACGGTTTTCGATGACGACGGTTTGCTTCCACGATTTATCCAGCTCCTGCCCGATGATGCGCGCGATCAGATCGGTGCTGCCGCCGGGAGCGAAGGGGACGACGAGACGAATGGGTTTGGCGGGGTAGGTTTGTGCGTGAGCCGTGCCGATCATTCCCAGCGAGCAAGCAAGAGCAAGCCCAACAACCACGTCGTTCCCGCGCAGGCGGGAACCCATAACACCGTTCCACTTGAGGCCACGCATGGGTTCCCGCCTGCGCGGGAACGACAAGGGATGAATAGTCAGCATAAGCAATTATTTGTTTGCAGGCGGCGCCGCCGACAAACCCTTCACGCCGCTGTTGGCGATCCATTGTGTAACCAGCCCCTCGGCCTTCACCGCTTCCACAAAGGCGTGCAGGTACGCCGCGCCCGCTTCGCCACGCGCGCGCGGCGTGCCTGCGGTGTGCCGCACCACCATGAAGCGCCCATCGAGTATGCGCGCGCCGGGATAGTCAGGAAGGCATTTAATCAACTCGGTTTTAAGCCCTGCCAGCGCTTCGAGTTTTTCAGCGACGAAATGCTTGAAGGCTTCGGGCAGGCCGGGGATCGGCACGCGCTGCGCGTGCTTGAGTGTGCGGGTCAGGTAAAGGTCGTAGCCGCTCTTGGCGCCGAGGGCAATGCGCACGCCGGGCGCGTCGACGTCTTCGATTTTTTGCAGCTTTGAACCCGGCGGCACCATATAAGTGGCTTCGATTTCGGTGGTGGCGCCGGCGAACGCGATGTCCTTCGCGCGCGCGGGTTCTTCCGCCAGCACCGATACGTCCCACTTGCCGCTGTTAACCGATTCCGCTAATTCCCCCGCCGAGTGATAGGGAATGATCTCGATCGGCACGCCGAGCCGTTTGGCCAGCTCAACCACCAGATCAACGGCAACGCCGCTTTGCTCGCCGTTGGGGCCGAGTTTGGTCAGCAAGGGGTTTTGAAAATTAATGCCCGCGCGGAGCTTGCCGGTGGGGGCGAGTTCCGCCAGTACGGCGGCCGAGGGAGTGGTCATAAGCGGTTATCCAGTTAGAGTTAGCAGGGAGGCGGGTTGGCCGGCGGTGAGCCGGCGAACCGGTGGATCAGGGCAGCGCTTCGATCAAGCGTATATCGCGTTCCGCGCCGTTGCCCAACGCCTTTAACGCTTCCTGATACGCCGGGCTGTCGTGCGCGGCCCTGGCTTTTTCGAGGCTGTCGAACTCGATCATGGTCACGCGTTCGGTGAGTCCCATTTCATAGGTTTGCTGCGCCGTGCCGCGCGCTAAAAAACGCCCGCCGTGCGCCTGAATCGCCGCCGGCGCGATCTTGACGTATGCCGCGAATTTTTCCTGATCCTTGATCGATTTATAGAATGCAATCCAATAGGCTTTGGCCATGATGTTCTCCG
Source organism: Nitrosomonadales bacterium (assembly GCA_009885185.1). The sequence continues at coordinate 2,283 of VFLF01000717.1, forward strand.
TGGAATAAAAGAAAGGGAAGTAAAACGCAAACAGTTTACCGCTAAACCAGCACTCGATACTTCAATAAGCGCGAGGGACACGGCAGTATAATGAAAGCTCGATTATCTGAGATTCCATAACATGAGCGCATCCCCCAAGCGCTGGAAAAACCGCCCGGCAGGCTCCAACTGGGGCGAATTCGGCGACGACGATCAACGCGGCCGCATGAACTACATCACCGCCAAGCGCCGCCTCGCGGCGTTGAAGGAAGTGAAGACCGGCGAGGTGTTCACCCTGAGTCATCCGCTGGATAAACCCGGTGGCACGGTGTTGAATCCGAACCGTAAGCCGCCGGTGTTTCACCCGGTGTTTCGCGGCAAGGAGACTTACTTCAATCTGCCGTCGGCGAAAATCGATCCGCGTTTTAACGACGTGGGTTCTGACGAAGCGATCATGCTTTACATGCAGTACTCCACGCACTGGGACAGCTTCGCGCACAAGGGCACGATGTTCGATGCCGACGGCGATGGCGTCGAAGAGGCGGTGTCGTACAACGGTTGGCGCATCGTGGATGAGCAGAATCGCGGCTTGCACGGTGAGCTGGGCGCGCGAGCCGTGTCGGTGGCGGAAATGGCGCAGACGGGCGTGCAGGGCCGCGCGGTGATGGTGGATCTGCGCCATCACTTCGGCGACGGGCGCACGGCGGTGACTTACGAAATGCTGGCGAAAGTGATGCGTGACGATAACGTGTCTGTGCAAAAGGGCGACATCCTCTGCGTACACACAGGGCTGGGCCAGTTGATTCGTGACGCCAACGGTAAATTGGACGACACCATCAAAACCACTTGCAGCGTGCTTGATGGTTACGACAAACCGCTGCTGGAGTGGATCGCCGACAGCGGCATCGCGGCCATCGCCTGCGACAACCTCGCGGTGGAGCGCAGTTCAACGCTGGGCGCGGACCCGCGCCTGCCGCATCGCGGCCCGGCGCTACCGCTGCATGAGCATTGTTTGGTGAAGCTGGGTATCCATCTGGGTGAGTTGTGGTATCTGACAGAACTGGCCGCGTGGCTGCGCGCCAACAACCGCAGCAGCTTTTTGCTCACCGCGCCGCCGTTGAGAATGCCCGGTGCGGCAGGCTCGCCGGTAACCCCGGTAGCCACGGTGTAATGGGCGGGAGCCATCCCGCCTTGTGCAATTGATGTGGTAATCACGGAAGACGGGATGGCTCCCGCCCGTCAATAAAGACAACGCAACAGGAATTTACTCATGCCCAGCAACTCAAACCAAGACAGCGCGGACACCCGGCGCGGCTTCGACGTGCTGCGTGATCCGCTGCTGAACAAGGGTACCGCTTTTACCGAAAAGGAGCGCGATGCGCTGGGCCTGCGCGGCCTGTTGCCGCCGCACGTGTTGAGCCAGAAGGAGCAGGTGGATCGCATCCTCATGAATTTGCGCAAGCTGTCAGACCCGCTGGATAAATTCGTCGCGTTGAACTCGCTGCATGACCGCAATGAGTCGCTGTTTTTTCGCGTGCTGCGCGATCACATCGACGAAATGCAGCCGATTGTGTATACGCCGACGGTGGGTTTGGCCTGCCAGGAGTACGGCAATATATTCCAGCGTCCGCGCGGTATGTTTATCAGCGCCAATGATCGCGGCAACATCGCGAAAGTGCTGCGCAACTGGCCGTATCCGGCGGGCGTCATCGTTGTCACTGATGGTGAGCGCATTCTTGGCTTGGGCGACCTCGGTGCGCACGGCATGGGCATCCCCGTCGGCAAGCTGTCGCTCTACACGGCCTGCGCGGGCATCCATCCGCGGCTGTGCCTGCCGATAACGCTGGATGTGGGCTGCAACAATGATGCGCTGCGTAACGACGTGAATTACGTCGGACTGCGCCAGCGCCGCATCACGGGTGCTGCGTACGACGATTTCATGGAAGAATTCATGACCGCCACGCAGGAGGTTTTCCCCGGCGTGATGGTGCAGTTTGAGGATTTTGCCAATCACAATGCGTTTCGTCTGCTGGAGAAGTACCGCGACCGCATGTGTACCTTCAACGACGACATACAGGGAACGGCGGCGGTGGCGCTGGCGGGGTTGTTCTCCGGGCTGCGCGTGACCGGTGCGCCGCTGTCGGAGCAGACCATTTTGTTTTTGGGCGCGGGCGAAGCCGCCACCGGCATCGCTGATCTGGTGGTGGCAGCGATGATCGCGCATGGCGTTACGCGCGAACGGGCGCTGCGCAACTGCTGGCTGGTGGATTCACAAGGGCTGGTGGTCAAAGGCCGTGCGAAGCTCGCCGAGCACAAATTAACCTACGCGCACGAGCACCCGCCGATCGGCGATTTTTTGTCCGCCATCAAAACGCTGAAACCCACCGCCATCATCGGCGTGTCGGCGGTGGGCGGCACCTTCACGCGCGAAGTGCTCGAGGAAATGGCGCGCATCAACCAGCAGCCCATCGTGTTCGCGCTGTCGAACCCTACCTCGCAGGCCGAATGCACCGCCGAGGAAGCGTATCGCCACACCGGTGGCCGCGCGTTGTTCGCCTGCGGCAGCCCGTTCGATCCGCTGGAATACAACGGCAAAACCTATGTGCCGCGGCAGGGCAACAACTCGTATATTTTTCCGGGCATCGGGCTGGGCGCCATCGCCAGCGGCGCCACCACGATTACCAACGAAATGTTCATGACCTCGGCGCACACGTTGGCGCAACTGGTGACGGAGTCGGATTTGGAGCAAGGCAGTCTCTATCCGGCGCTGCCGCGCATCCGTGAGGTGTCGGCGGCCATCGGCAATGCCATCGCCGATATCGCTTACCGGCGCGGACTATCGGGCAAGGCGAGGCCGACGGATGTGATGCAGGATGTGCAGTCGCATATGTTTGATCCGAATTATTGAGACTACCGTGAACGCCGCGCTCAACGTGCGCATGACCACCGCCTTGCGCGCGCCGACGCACAGCCTGGCGTGGTGCGGCACCGAGACAGGCGTGTTCAAACAGCAGGGACTGGACGTGAGCTTCCCGGTGATCGAAACCACCGGCCCCGAAGCGGTGGCCGGCCTCGCGCGCGGCGAATGGGATTTTTGCCAGACCGGCACGCTGCCGGTGGTGGAGAATTTTCTCAACGGCGGAGATGTGGTGGCGTTGTTCCGCAACGCCCTGCAGCACGACAATCTGTGCATCGCCCTGCGACCGGAACTCAAAACGCTGGCGGAACTCGACGGCAAACGCGTCGGCGTGTTGTCAGATGCCACCTCGGGCCAAACCGGCATCAACGCGCGCCTGACGATAGAAAAAGCCGGCGCCACCGCGACCTACGTGGGCCTGGGCGGCTACGGCAACATCTACAAGGCGCTGATTGCAGGCGACATCGATGCCGGCCCGCTGCCGCTGCATTTGCGTTTCAGTGGTGAGAGGCAATACGGCTGGACTATTTTTGCCTTGGCGTTTGGCGGCGCCATACCATCGGTGTTCGCCACCACGCGCAAGCTGATAGCGTCGAACCGCGAGTTGGTGATGCGCGTGGCGAAGGGGTTCATCCAAACGGTACACGCCTTCAAGACCCAACCCGAGGTGTATATCCCCGTGTTACAGCGCTTTTTGCAGGTAAGCGACCGCAAGCTTGTGGAAGATCAATACCGTTTTTACGTGCCGCTGTTTCCACAAGTGCCGCGCATGGCGCTGAGCGCGGAGGGGTTGCAATCAATCCGCGATACGTTCGCCAAAACCTATCCGGCGGCGCAAAGCGTGCGGGAAGCGGATTTCACCGATTCGTCGATTATCGATGAATTGCAGCAGAGCGGTTTTATCGGGAAGCTCTACGCCGGAACCCCAAAGTAGCCGTAGGGCGCTGCGCTTTTCCGCTCTACGCTTGA
>VFLF01000529.1 GCA_009885185.1 Nitrosomonadales bacterium
AAGCAGCCGTATTCGGTGCTGCTGCTCGACGAAATCGAAAAAGCGCACCCGGATATTTTCAACATCCTGTTGCAGGTGATGGATCACGGCACACTCACCGACAATAATGGGCGCAAAGCGGATTTCCGCAACGTGGTGATTATCATGACCACCAACGCGGGCGCTTCTGAGCTGTCGAAAACCAGCATGGGTTTCGCGCCCGGCAAACAGGCGGGCGACGAAATGGGCGAGATCAAGCGCCTGTTTACGCCGGAGTTCCGCAACCGGCTGGACGCGACGATTTCATTTGCCGCGCTGGATCGCGAAGTCATTCTGCGTGTGGTGGATAAATTCCTCATGCAGCTTGAAGACCAGTTGCACGAGAAAAAAGTCGACATCACCTTCACCCAGGCGTTGAAGGATTACCTGGCGAAGAAAGGCTTCGACCCCGCGATGGGTGCGCGACCGATGGCGCGTTTGATTCAGGACACCATTCGCAGCGCGCTGGCTGACGAACTGCTTTTCGGCAAGCTTGCCGGCGGCGGCAAAGTGACGGTGGACCTCGATGCCGACGACAAGGTAAAACTGGTGTTCGCCGAAGAGAAAAAGGCGGAAGCCACCGTTGTGTGACGTGTTGCGCTGCCGCAAAAAAACCCCGGACACTCTCTGGGGTTTTTTTATGGGTAGAAAAAAAGTTTTTACTTACGGGCGGTAGACTTCGCATTTTTATGCAAAAATTAATAAAATTAATCGGATGGTTAACCGGGAGGCGGGCATGAAAACTCGAGCGCAGTCGTTTTTAGGAAGGTGGGGTGGCGTTGTTTTGATCGCGGGCGCAGCCGCGTCCGCGCAAGCTCAGACACAGGATCCCAACGCCGCACGCGCGCTGGCGGCGACTTGCACCACCTGTCATGGTACTGAGGGACGCAGCGTCGGCGGCGTGCCGCCGAGCATCGCCGGGCAGAACAGAGCTTCGCTGTACCAGCAGCTGCTGGATTTCAAATCAGGCAAGCGCCCGGCCACCATCATGCATCAGCAAGCCAGGGGTTACACCGACGCGCAGCTTGAGCTGATCGCGGGCTACTTCGCCTCCGTCAAACCCTGAGGAATGGAGAAAAAAATGACAATTTCCAGACGTGAATTCATGCAGTGGAGCGCGGCGTCGGGTGCGCTGGTGCTGGCGGGTTGCGCGACCACGGGCGGCGGCGGTGCCGGGCGCGTGGTGGTGATCGGCGCCGGCATGGGCGGCGGTACGGCGGCCAAGTACATAAAAATGTGGTCGCCGGATATCGACGTGACCGTGGTCGAGCGCGAAGCGAGTTTTATTTCGTGCCCGATCAGCAACCTGGTGCTCGCGGGCAACGCGACCATGGAGCAGATCACCACCGGCTATTCGGGGCTAACCAAGCGCGGCATCAATGTCGTGCGCGACAATGCGGTGGCGATCGATCCCGTGGCAAAAACCGTGCGTCTCGCGGGCGGCAACACCCTCGGCTATGACAGATTGATCGTGTCGCCGGGAGTGGATTTTTTGTACAACACGATACCGGGCCTGAACAACGCCGCCGCGCAGATGCAGGTGCCGCATGCGTGGAAAGCCGGGCCGCAGACGCTGGTATTGAAAAAACAACTCGAATCGATGCGCGACGGCGGCGTGTTCGTGATGCATATACCGCTGGCGCCGTATCGTTGCCCGCCGGGGCCGTACGAGCGCATCTGCCAGGTGGCGGATTACTTCGCGCGCGCCAAGCCGAAATCAAAAATCATCGTGCTCGATTCCAATCCCGACCTGGTGTCCAAGGCCGGTTTGTTTCGCGCCGCGTGGAAGGGCATTTACAAAGACATGATCGATTATCGCGCCAATAGCGAAATTACCGATGTCGATGTAAAGGGCATGACCCTCAAGCTGCAATTCGGCGATGTCAAAGGCGATGTGCTCAACGTGGTGCCGCCGCAGCGCGCGGGCGACATCGCGCAGCAGGCGGGGCTGATTACGGCCAACAACCGCTGGTGCGAAATCGACTGGCTCACCTACGAATCCATCAAGGTGCCGGGCGTGCATGTGCTGGGCGATGCAACGCTGTCTGCGCCCGCCATGCCCAAATCGGCCAGCATGGCTAATCAGCATGCGAAAGTGTGCGCCGCGGCGGTGATCTCGCTGATCAAGGGACAGCCGGTCAATCAAGCGCCGATGCTGATGAACACCTGCTACAGTTTCGTTGATGCCAAAAACGTGGTGCATGTGGCGTCGGTGCATTCCTATAGCAGCGCCGAGAAAACCATGTCGGTGGTTAAAGGGGCCGGCGGCTTGTCGGATAAGCCCAGCGAACTGGAGGGAGCGTATGCGTGGGGCTGGGCGAAGAATATCTGGGCGGACTCATTGATGTAATTCGTGATATAAGTATTTGTTTTTAAATGTTAAATTAAAGGTCGCTGAGTATGACTTCAGCGCCCTTTTTTATTGCGCGCGATGGCGTCGTGGCGGAATAAACCACCACGTCGCCGCGACGATCAGCGCGAAGGCGACATACAGCACGGTAAACACCCATTCCGGCGCGCTGAAAAACATCAGGTGATGCACCCAGCGCGCGATGAAACTTTTCTCGTGTGCCACGCCGCGCAGCAGATTTTCCCATTCGGTGAGCGGGCATACGATGCCGAGCAGCGCTTCGCCCGCTACAAACACAATCGCCGCCAGATGCGCGAGACGAAACTTGAGGCTGCGTATCCAGCGCCAGCCGCGCCACGCGCCGATCCACGTCAGTAACAAGCCGCCGGTGACGAACAGCACGAACAGAAAATGAACGACCAGAATCGCGTCGGCGAGCAGGACGCGCATAGCGGATGGATTTGCGGGATGCTGCTAGGCGCCGATAGCCACGGGACGCTTGCGGTCGCTCACCCACTCGCTCCACGAGCCGGGGTAGAGTTTCGAGCCGCCCAGTCCCGCGACTTCCATCGCCAGCAGATTGTGACAGGCGGAGACGCCTGAGCCGCATTGATGCACCACGCTGGCGGGCGTGTGGGCGTTAAGCGCGGAGGAAAACTCCGCTCTTAAGTCGGCGGCGGGTTTAAAGCAGCCGTTTTCCGCGAGATTGTTCCTGAAAAAGCGGTTGACCGCGCCGGGGATGTGGCCGGCCACCGGATCCAGCGTTTCGTTTTCGCCGCGAAAACGGTCGGCGCTGCGCGCATCGATAACGCGTAGTTTCTTGTGGTCGAGATTAGCCGCGACTTCGTTGCTGGTCGCCGCCAATTGCGGATTGGGATTCGGATTGTAGGTGGCCGGTTTGATGACCGGCGGCTCGGCGGTCACGGGTTGCCCGGACTTGACCCATGCATCGAATCCGCCATCGAGCACCGCGACCTTGGTGTGTCCTACCCAGCGCAGCATCCACCACAGGCGCGAGGCGTAGACGCCGCCGGAACTGTCGTACGCCACGACTTGTTTGGCGTTGTCGATGCCCAGCGCCGCCAGCCGCAGCGTAAACGTGATGGGGTGCGGCAGCGGATGACGACCGTTGATGCCGGTCTTCGGCCCGGAGAGGTCTTCATCCAGATGCAGGAATCGCGCGCCGGGGATGTGCGATGTCGCGTAAGCGCGGCGTCCCGCTTCGTAAACCGCCAGATCATGCCGGCAATCGCACACGATCCAGCCGGGATTGGCGAGATGCGCTGCGAGATCGGATACCGCAATCAGCGTGGTGAAACTCATCGACAAATCCTGTGGCAGGGTGGCGCGGGGAAGCAACGGTAATCGAAATAAATTCCGTTGCAAAGTATGGGACGTAAAAAAAG
>VFLF01000353.1 GCA_009885185.1 Nitrosomonadales bacterium
GCATGACAATCCGAATCTTTGCTGCAGCCAATCCTTCCTGGATTCACGTGGGCGCCAAAATATCACTGTCATTCCCGCGCAGGCGGGTATCCCCTTCCCTTTGGGAAGGTAGGATGGGGCCGTTTTGTCTCCAGTGGCACTGTGTTATGGGTTCCCGCCTGCGCGGGAACGACAGTGAGACTTTTGTATTCTGTCTTGCATGTATTGGGAATCCCGTAAAAGTCCACAGAAAGGTCGGATGATGCCTACGCTCTTTGCGCTGATAGTCGCGGCGTTTGTACCCCAGGCCCACGCGCAGCAGGATACGTGGCCAATAAAACCCATCCGCGTGGTGGTGCCGTTTAGCCCCGGCACGCCGATCGAGGTGCCCACGCGCGCGGTCACGCGCAGGATGACGGAGACTTTCGGCCAGCAGTTTGTGTTCGACTATCGCACGGGCGCGGGCGGCACCATCGGCACGGCGATTGTCGCGCGCTCACCCAAGGATGGTTACACCCTGCTGGCCACCAACTGTTCCCACAGCGCGAACCCGTCGTTCTACAACAAGCTGCCGTACGACACGCTGGGCGAATTCGCGCCGGTGTCGCAGATCAATGCCACCTACGGCAATTTGCTGGTGGTGCATCCGTCGCTGCCGCCCAGGTCCGTGAAGGAATTTATCGCGCTCGCCAAATCACGGCCCGGCGAAATCAAGTATGCCTCGGGCGGCGTGGGCAGCCCGCCGCACGTGAGCGCGGCGCTGTTCGCCGCCATGGCGGGCATCCAGCTCCTGCACGTGCCGTACAAGGGCACGGCCCCCGCCATGGGCGATCTTCTGAGCGGGCAGATGGAAAGCATGGTGATAAGCCCCACCATCGCTGTGCCGTACCTGCACGCGGGCCGGCTGCGCGCGCTCGGCCTCGGCGGTCCGCGCCGCCAGCCGCAAGTGCCTGACGTGCCGACGTTTCATGAAGCGGGACTGACCGGCTTCGACATGACGTGTTACCACGGCCTGTGGTATCCGGCGGGCACGCCGCCCGACATCGTGCGCCGCGTGGCGGGCGAGGTCGCGAAAGCCGTCGCGCTGCCCGAGACGCGCAAACATCTCGCGGACAACGGGCTGATCCCCGTCGGCTCTTCGCCGGAGGAATTCGCCGAGTTTCTGCGCAAGGATGTCGCGCGGCAGACGGAGATCGTGAAGCGGATCGGGTTGCAACCACAGTGAGCGGACGCAGGGCTTTCGCTTTCCATTCGAGCCGGAAATCTTTGCTTGCTTGACGTTGTGTAATCGTTCGATTACATTTATTCAATGTTCATTCTCAAGCCCCTGCCCGAATTCACTGCCTGGCTTGACGGCCTTGACGATGTCACCGTTCGCAGCGTTGTGGTCGCCCGGCTCAAACGCCTGGAGCTCGGTTTGATGGGGGATGTGAAGCCGGTGGGCGGTGGCGTGTCGGAACTGCGCATTCATCTCGGCGCGGGCTGGCGCGTGTATTTCGTGCAGCATGGAATACACGTCATCGTGTTACTGGCGGGCGGCTCCGAGCGCACCCAGAAGCGCGATATCAAGCACGCAATGGCTTTGGCCGCACTACTGGAATAAACGGAGATAACCAATATGAAAAAGCGCATCAAAATAGCCAAACTGCCGAATTTCGACGCGGCGCCGTATTTAGGCAGCGAAAAAGCGATTGCAGCCTATCTCACCGACATTTTGTCGGCAAACGATCCGGCATTGCTGGCCGCCGCGCTGGGCGATATCGCGCGTGCGCGCGGCATGAGTGAAATCGCCAAGGCTTCCGGCATTACGCGCGAGGCGCTGTACAAGGCCTTGCGCCCCGATGCGCAGCCGCGCTTCGATACCGTCAGCCGCGTATGCGCGGCGCTGGGCGTCAAGTTGGTGGCGCAAACCGCTTAAATCATTGCGGGCAGGGCCTTGTGATTTCTAAAGTAGGATCACGCTTTCGCCAAACTTGAGGATATATCCATGAGCAAGCCCGTCTGCGTACTGTGGTTAAACGAGGCCAAGGTGTTCGAACAGGCGCTCGCGCGCGCGGGGATCTCCGATCTGTTCGAATTACACAGCCCGGCGCCGGATCGGCCGGTGCCCGATGATATTGCCGTGCGCGCCGACGTGCTGGTGGCGTGGCGACCGGGCGGCTACTTGAAGCAAATGACGCGGCTGCGATACGCGCAGGCGATGACGGCCGGTGTCGAAGCGTGGCTGGAGAGCCCGGATGTGCGGGCCGATATCGCGCTGTGTTGCGCGCGCGGCACGCATCGCGTGTCGATGCCCGAAAACATCCTCGGCGCGATTTTCCATCTCACCAAACCCTATATGCAATGCGCGCTGGATCAGCGCGACAGCCGCTGGGCGAAGCGCCAATCAACGCCGCTCGTGGGCAAGACGCTGGGCATCCTCGGGCTCGGCGCCATCGGGCAGGAACTGGCGCGCAAGGCGGCGGCGCTGGAAATGCGCGTGATCGGCACCAAGCGCCGGGTCGAGTCGCTGCCGCATGTGACGAAGGTTTACGCGCAGGAGGCGACCGACGAAGTGCTGGCCGCGTCGGACTTCGTGCTGCTGCTGTTGCCGGTCACGCCGGGCACCGAGAATTTCATTAACGCCCAGCGGTTGAAAGCGATGAAGTCGACGGCGTGGCTGCTCAACTTCGGGCGCGGCGCGCTGATCGTGGATGACGACCTGATTGCCGCGGTCAAGGCCAAGACCATCGCCGGCGCGGTGCTTGATGTATTCCGCGAAGAGCCGCTGCCGGCCACGCACCCGTTCTGGCAAACCGACGGCATTCTGGTGTTGCCGCATATCGGCGGCGGGCACCCGTTGCGAACAGCGGCCGTGGCGGATCTTTTCGCGGAGAACGCGCGGCGGTTTCTGGCCGGGGAAAAACTCAATGCGGTGGTGGATCGCGCGGCGGGGTATTAGCGTTCAGGATTGAGGATTTAGGATTGAGCGTTTAGCGGCATCCAATAACCAAGGGAGGCAACCATGTTCGACATCAGGCTGAGCGACGAGCAGCGGGCATATCGGGATCTGGCGCGGGAGTTCGCGCAGAACGAGATCAAACCCATCGCACTGGAACTGGACAAGAAGCCGAACTGGGAAGACCGCATACCGTGGGAGGTGCTGAAAAAAGGCTCCAAGCTCGGGTTTCGCACCTTTGCTTTGAAGGAAGAAAACGGCGGCGCGGGCGCGTCCGATCACTTGACCGCCTGCCTGATCGCCGAGGAACTGGCCGCCGCCGACATCGGCACGGCGTATTACTACATGCTGACGGCGCGGCGCGCGCGCGACTGGTTCGAGTTGCGCATGACGCAGGAGCAACGCGATTATTTTTTGCCGAAGTTTTTGAACGACGATCTTTTTTTCACCACGGTAGCGATCCACGAGCCCGACACGGATCTGGGCTTTGACTACTACACCGAGACGCCCGATACCGCGCGCTTTAAAACCCGCGCGGTCGAGCAACCCGACGGCTCGTGGCTCATCAGCGGCGCGAAAAATTTTCAGACGGTTGGTTACCTCGCCAAACTGCTGGTGGTGATGGCGCAAACCCCCGCCGGGGCGAGGCCGTTTTTGGTCGAGGGCGATTCACCGGGTTTGGTGCGCCATCCGATGTCAAAAATCGGCCGGCGCATCGGTGACAACGCGGAAATCTTTTTCGATAACGTGCGCGTGCCCAAGGGCCGCATCCTCGCGCCCAATCCGCCGGGACGCACCGACATCGGCACGCACGTCACCATCGCCGCGATCACCCTCGGCCTGGGGCGCGCGGCGCTGGAAGAAACAATCAAGTACACACAGGAGCGCGTCTCCGGCGGCAAACCCATCATCCAGCATCAGGCGGTGGGACTCACCATCGCCGACATGGCGATGAACCTCGAAGCGGCGCGGCGGCTCATCTGGACGGCGGCATGGGCGAAGGATCACCCCGAAGCGTTCGCC
>VFLF01000305.1 GCA_009885185.1 Nitrosomonadales bacterium
GCCTGCAATGAATCGCCTGATGTGGACCAATGCCGCGACGCAGGCCAACGTCGCCGCGCTGCGCGATCGCGGCGTGATCATCCTGGGGCCGGCAGAGGGCAGCCAGGCCTGCGGCGAAACCGGCGCGGGGCGCATGCTCGAAGCGCAGGACATCGCCGATGCGGTGGCGGCCTTCCTTGCGCCGAAAACCCTCGCCGGTGTGCGCGTGCTGATGACCGCCGGCCCGACGTTTGAGCCGATCGACGCGGTGCGCGGCATCACCAATCGCAGTTCCGGCAAGATGGGTTATGCGATTGCGCGCGCGGCTATCGGCGCGGGCGCGAAAGTGACCCTGATTTCCGGCCCCAGCAGCCAGCCCGTTCCGGCGGGGGCATCGATAACCAACGTGCAAAGCGCGGCGGACATGTTCGATGCGGTGAAACGCCACGCCAAACAGGCCGATATTTTTATCGGTGTCGCCGCCGTGGCCGATTACCGCGTGGACAATCCGCGCGAGCACAAGATCAAAAAAACCGATAAGTCACAACTGACGTTGAAGCTGGTGCCGAACCCGGACATCCTCGCCTGGGTCGCCGCGCAACCGAAGCCGCCGTTTACCGTGGGCTTCGCCGCCGAAAGCCAACACCTTGAAACCTACGCCGACGAAAAGCGCCGACGCAAAAAAGTGAATCTCATTGTCGCCAATCTCGCGCAAAGTGCCATCGGCGCCGACGATAACGAGGTGATGCTGCTCGACGACAGCGGAACGCACAAACTCGCCCGCGCGCCGAAGGAAGTGGTGGCGAAGGACATCGTGGCGCGTATCGCGGCGTTACACAAAGCCGCGAAGAAACGCCGTTAGCCCGCCCCAAGCGAGGCGCGGGGTTACCCGTTCACTCGTTCACCTGTTCACGCCGTTAAAATGAAACTCGACGTCAAAATCCTCGACCAACGCCTGCGCGATCAACTGCCGCAATACGCCACGCCCGGCTCGGCCGGTCTTGATCTGCGCGCCTGCGTAAAAGAACCGCTGACGCTGAACCCCGGCCAATGCGAGCTGATCCCCGCCGGCATGGCGATACACATCAATGATCCCGGCTACGCGGCGGTGATCCTGCCGCGCTCCGGACTCGGCCACAAACACGGCATCGTGCTCGGCAATTTGGTCGGCCTGATCGATTCAGACTATCAGGGCCAGTTGTTTGTATCGACCTGGAATCGCGGCAACGCGCCGTTTGTGATCAACCCGATGGAACGCCTCGCGCAACTGGTGGTGATCCCGGTGATGCAGGTTGAATTCAACGTAGTCGATGAATTCGGCACATCGGACCGCGGCGCAGGCGGCTTCGGCAGTACGGGAAAATCCTGAGCTGCCGATCCGCCAACCGACTACGCCACCCGTATCTTGAAACTGCTCGCGTAGACCGCCGGATTTTTGCCGTCCCACACCACACCATCCATGAGTTTTGAGGAACGCATGGGGTCTTTGGGCACGCTGACTTTCGCCTGTGTGGCCGCGTCTTTGTAGATGTCGATCTTGTTGATCTGTTTCGCTATCGCGAGATAGTCCGGATCGGACTTCATCAGCCCCCAGCGCTTGTGCTGCGTGAGGAACCACATGCCGTCGGACAGGTACGGAAATGTCACCGCGCCGTCGTTGAAAAACTTCATGTGATTCGGATCGTCCCAGGTTTTGCCGAGGCCATTTTGGTAGCGGCCGAGGATGCGCTGGTTGATCACATCGACGGACGTGTTGACGTACGCGGTGTTCGCCACCACTTCCGACATTTTCAGGCGGTTCGACAGCGAGGCATCGATCCAGCGGCTCGCGTCGAGAATCGCCGCCGTCATGGCGCGCGCGGTGTTGGGATACTTTTTCGTGAACTCGTCGGTGCAGCCCAGCACTTTTTCCGGATGATCCTTCCAGATGTCCTGCGTGGTGGCGGCTGTGATGCCGATGCCGTCGGCGATCGCGCGATGGTTCCACGGCTCTCCCACGCAGTAGCCGTCCATGTTGCCGATGCGCATATTGGCCACCATTTGTGGCGGCGGAACCGTAATGATCTTGGCGTCTTTCAGCGGGTTGATGCCTGCCGCGGCGAGCCAGTAATACAGCCACATGGCGTGCGTGCCGGTGGGAAAGGTTTGCGCGAAAGTGTATTCGCGCTTGTCGCTGGCCATCAGCTTTGCCAGCGACGGGCCATCCACCGCGCCCTTGTCGGCGACTTTTTTCGCTAGCGTGATCGCCTGCCCGTTGTGGTTGAGCGTCATCAGCACCGCCATGTCCTTGCGCGGGCCACCGTTGCCCATATGCACGCCATACACCAGCCCGTAGAGCACATGCGCGGCATCGAGTTCGCCGTTCACCAGCTTGTCACGCACGCCCGCCCACGACGACTCCTTGGTCGGAATGATCTTGATGCCGTATTTTTCGTCGAACTTCAACACCGAGGCCATCACCACGGACGCGCAGTCGGTCAGCGGTATGAAGCCGATCTTGACTTCCTTTTTCTCCGGCGCGTCGGAGCCTTGCGCCCACGCGGATTGACGCAAACCCGGTACGCCGGGCGCGGCCAGCGACACTACCGCGGCGCCGCCAAGGGCCGCGCCGGATTTTAAAAACTTGCGCCGCCGCGCGCGCGCCGCGATTGTTGTGTCCGTGGTTGCTGGGTTTTTTGTGGCCATTCTTTCGCTCCTGGGTTGTTATGATGCTATCGATGGATGCCGCATCAATTGCAGTGCAAAATTAATGCCAGAAGAGAAAAATTATATAAATATTTGTTTTTATTAAATAATTTATTTTTAAAAAAGATATGTGGCTTAATTATGGTGCGATGCACCGCCATGATGGTGCGGGCAAAACATCAGCCTCAGGGGTGATCCAGTTTGGTGCTAACGCACCAACAGGATGTAACAGCAGCAGGTTCATCACCAACAGCACCAGCGCGATTGCCTGCCACAGTGCCTGTCGTGAATATTGGCGCTGCGTGAGCGGGGTGCGTTGCGGCGCAGACACCGGCTGCGCTTCGCCGCGCTCCAGCGCCAGCAACATTTCTTCGGCGGTCTCGAAGCGCTGTTTTTTATCGCGTGCCACGGCGCGCAGCAGCACGTTTTCCAGCCACTGTGGAATATCCGGCCGGTAGCGCGTGGGCGGCGTGGGGTCGGCAAATTGCGGATGCTGAAATGGCTCGACTTCGCCGTACGGATATTTTCGCGTCAGGAGGTGATACAGACTCACGCCCGCCGCGTAAATATCACTTTGCGCCGACGCCTTTGCATTCACAAATAACTCCGGCGCCATATAGCTAGGCGTGCCGGGATTGCCCTGCAATTCGGGATACGGCACCCCTGCCGCCAGCGCAACACCCATGTCGAGCACGCGCAGTTCGCCGCTCTCGTCCTGCAACAAGTTGGCGGGCTTCACGTCGCGGTGAATAATCGACAGGCGATGCAGCGCGCCCAGCGCGCGCACGATCTGCGCGCCGAGGCGCGCCGCGTCGGCCGCGGTAAAGTGCTTGCCGCTGTCAAGATGCTGTTGCAGCGTGGCGCCCGCGTGAAACGTCATCACGTAATACAAATGATGCCGCGCGGCGGCGGCCGTAGAACCCATGGGCACCACCTGCGGAAAATGCTTCGACACCAACCGCTTGGCAAGCCATTCTTCGCCGAGCAACCCTTCGCAACTGGCGCGGTCGTCCGCAAACGCCGGTTGCAGCGTTTTCAGCGCGCACACCTGCCCCGACGACGCGCGCACCTGATACAACAGCGTCGCGCGCGATTCATGCAGCAGGCTCAACACCTCGAAGCCGTCGATCACACCGCCCGGTTTCAGGCGCGGCGGCACCGGCAGGCGCACATACGCACCCACCATGTCGCGCCAGCCCTCGGCGGCCACGGTATCGATGCGGGTCACCAGCGCGGTGGCATTGTCGGCGCCACCTGCCTCCAGCGCGCCATCCACAAACGCATCGGCGGCGCGCTGCGGGTCGTCGTGCAGCAGCATCAGCTCGTGGATGCGCTTGTTACCCAGCGGCTCCCACACGCCATCGCTGCAAATGAGAAATTTATCTTTCGCCAGCAATTCGCCGTCGGAATAATCCACCATCAGATGCTGATCGAGGCCCACCGCGCGCTTTAGCACGTGACGCATATCGGGGCGATCCCACACGTGATCCTGCGTCAGCAGCGTCATCTCGTGATCGCGCAAACGATACACGCGCGTGTCGCCGACGTGCCCGATGGTGTAGCGGGTGCCGCGCAGGATCAGCAGGCTCAAGGTGGTGGCCATGCCGGCGCGGGATTTGTTCACCGCGCCCTGCCCCATCATCCAGCGGTTAATGGCGGACAACACGCGATCCACCGCCTGCGGAATTTCCCAGGTTTCGGGCGTGGCGTAGTAATCCGCCAGCAGCCCGCGCACCGAGTACTCGGCCGCCTCGCGCCCCGCGCCTTCGCCCGACACCCCGTCCGCCACCGCCAGCAGCGCGCCGCGCGCCGCCAGTTCGTCCGCGTCCGGCGTCACCGCGCCGACAAAATCTTCGTTGCACTCGCGTTGACCGGTGCGGGTGGCGTGACCTATGGCGAAATTAAGGGGCATGTCTGACCGCGTGAAATGTGAAAAGTGAAACGTAAAATGCTTGTTGTTTCACTTTGCCACGGTAACACTTGTAAGGCAGACAAAAAACCACTGCTTCACGTTTCACGTTTCACGTTTCACTTTTCACTTTTCACTTTTCACTTTTGACATTTCACGCATTCCGGCTACACCTTCGCCGCCGACAAATGCGCTGCGCCCCAGGTGGTGCGCCAGCGGCTTTTCACCGCCGTTAATCCGGTCAGCGCCACCAGTGCCAATGCCGCAAATATCAGCAGTCCCGTCTGATAGCTGCCGGAGAATTGTTTTGAATAGTCCAGCGACGAGGCCAGATAAAAGCCGCCGATGCCGCCGGCCATGCCCACCAGTCCCGTCATCACACCGATTTCCTTGCGAAAGCGTTGCGGCACCAGTTGAAACACCGCGCCGTTGCCCATGCCGAGCGCCAGCATGGCGCACACAAACAGTGCCAGCGCCATCCACACTTCGCGCATGCCGAAACTCACCAGCGCGATAAACGTCGCCGCCAGAATGTACATCAGCGACAGCGATTTGATGCCGCCGATACGATCAGCCACCATGCCGCCGATCGGGCGCACCAGCGAGCCGGCGAATACGCACGCCGCAGTGAGGTAACCGGCAATCACCGGCGACAGGCCGTACTGATCGTTAAAGTAAATGGTCAGCGACGAGGCCAGCCCGACAAATCCGCCAAACGTCACGCTGTAGAAAAACATGAACCACCATGCATCCTTGTCGCGCAGCACTTTCAGGTACTCGGTCAGCGGCTTGGGGGGCGGGCACTCCGGACTGTCTTTCGCCAGCCAGACATACACCACCAGCGCCACGATCAGCGGAATCGCCGCGATGCCGAACACAATGCTCCACCCGTACGCGGCGGCCAGGCCCGGCGCAAGCAACGCCGCGAACACCGTGCCCGAGTTACCCGCGCCGGCGATGCCCAGCGCCTTGCCCTGATGCTCCGGCGGATACCAGCGCGAGGCCAGCGGCAGCGCCACGGCAAACGACGCGCCCGCCACGCCCAGCGCCAAGCCCAGCACCAGCACCTGCGTGTAGCTGTGAATGCCGAAATGCCATGCCACAAGCAACGCGGCGATTACGATCAACTGACCGATCAGGCCGGTGAGTTTGGGTTTGAGATGATCCACCAGGATGCCCATCACCATGCGCAGCAGCGCGCCCGCGAGCACCGGCGTGGCGACCATCAGCCCTTTCTGCGCCGCCGTTAGTTGCAGGTCGGCGGCAATCTGCACCGCCAGCGGGCCCAGCAACACCCACACCATGAAACTCAGATCGAAATACAAAAATGCCGCGAACAGGGTCGGCGTGTGACCGGACTTCAGAAAAGATGAATTCATTGGATCATTAAATAACGTAAGTATTTGTTTTTATTCAGTATTTTTTAACTGGACACGGGCGCCATCAACACGTGCCGCATACACGGCCACGCGCACGTCCGCGTCTTCGAGACATTGCCCGGTGGCCAGGCTGAAGTGCTGCTTGTACACGGGCGAGGCCACCACCAGCTCACCTTTCAGGTCACCGACGATGCCGCGCGACAGCACGTTCGATTTCGAGAACGGATCGAGATTGTCAATCGCGAACACGCTGTCATCGACCAAACGAAACACCGCGATCTGGCGCCCGCCCACCAACGCGCAGACGCCGGTGTCGGGCACGATGTCGGCGAGTTTGCACACCGCGATCCACTCGTGCATCTGAATGCTCGGGCGAGCGCTCATGCCACGGGCTCCGCTTCGCGCGCATCGTCCCACGCATCTTTTTCATCTTCCCTCGCCGGTCGTATCTGTCCGCGCTCGGCGACAAACACCACGTTGCTGTCGGGCGCGTCGCTGTTGACGAAATGGTGAAAGCGCTTCAGCGTCTCAGGATCATTGATCGCCTTTTTCCATTCGCACTCATAGGTATCAACGAAGCGCTGCATGTCAGCTTCAAGTTCGGCGCCCAAGCCCAGTGAGTCGTCGCACACGACTTTGCGCACGTAGTCGATGCCGCCTTCGAGGTTATCCAGCCACGTCGCCGTGCGTTGCAGCCGGTCGCCGGTGCGGATGTAGAACATCAGGAAACGGTCGATGTATTGAATCAGCGTGGTGTCATCGATATCCTTCACCAGCAGATCGGCGTGGCGCGGCTTGATGCCGCCATTGCCGCAGACATACAGATTCCAGCCTTTTTCGGTGGCGATGATACCCACGTCCTTGCCCTGCGCCTCGGCGCATTCGCGAGTGCAACCCGACACCCCTATCTTCAGCTTGTGCGGCGCGCGCAGGCCGCGGTAACGCTGCTCGATGTTGATCGCCATGGTCACTGAATCCTGCACGCCGAAGCGGCACCACGTGCTGCCGACGCACGATTTCACCGTGCGCAGCGCCTTGCCGTAGGCGTGGCCGGATTCGAAGCCCGCGTCCACCAGTTCTTTCCAGATCAGCGGCAGTTGCTCGACGCGCGCGCCGAACAAATCGATGCGCTGTGCTCCGGTGATCTTGGTATACAGACCAAATTTTTTCGCCACCTCGCCCATCACGATCAGTTTCTCGGGTGTGATTTCACCGCCCGGCACGCGCGGCACGATGGAATAGGTGCCATCCTTCTGCATATTCGCAAGGTAGTAATCATTGGTGTCCTGCAAAGGCGCGTGCTTCGGTTTCAGCACGAATTCATTCCAGCACGCAGCCAGAATCGACGCCACCGCCGGCTTGCAAATATCGCAGCCGCGTCCCTTGCCGTGTTTGGAAATGATCTGATCGAAGGTTTTCAGTCCGCCGATGCGCGTCAGGTGAAACAACTCCTGGCGCGAATAATCGAAGTGCTCGCACAAGTAGTTTTTGACCTCCACGCCTTGCTTCTTGAGTTGGGCGTCGAGGATTTGTTTGACCAGCGGCGCGCAGCCGCCGCAGGTAGTCGCTGCCTTGGTCTGCTTCTTCAGCGCGCCGAGACTGCCCGCACCTTCGCTGACAGCGCAGCACAGCGCGCCCTTGGATACGTTGTTGCACGAGCAGATCAGCGCTGTGTCCGGCAGCGCATCCACGCCCAAGCCCTTGCTCGCACCCCCTTCGCGCGCGGGCAGGATGAGGTCCTCGGGATGTTCAGGCAATGCAATCGCATTCAACGTCAGTTGCAACAGGCTGCCGTAATCGTCGGCCTCTCCCACCAGCACCGCACCCAGCAGGCGCTTGCGGTCGCCCGACACCACCAGCTTCTTATAAGTGCCGGAAGCCTCATCGGTGAACACATAGTTCAGCGCATCGGGCGCCACGCCATGCGCGTCGCCGATGGACGCCACGTCCACGCCGAGCAGCTTCAACTTGGTGCTCATGTCCGCACCCGGAAAGCGCGCATCCGTTTCGCCGGTGAGATGGCGCGCGGTCACTTCGGCCATTTGATAGCCGGGCGCGACCAGCCCGTACAAGCGCCCGCTCCATAGCGCACACTCGCCCAGCGCATAAATGCTGGGGTCGTTGGTTTGGCAATGATCATTCACCGCGATGCCGCCGCGCTCACCAATGGTGAGCCCCGCCGCTTTCGCCAGTTGATCGCGCGGACGGATACCGGCGGAAAACACCACAATATCCGTTTCCAGCACACTGCCATCGGCGAACAACAATTTGTGGCGGCAGGTATCGCCCTTGACGATTTCCTTTGTCGCCTTCGATGTATGAACCGACACGCCCAACGCCTCGATCTTGTGGCGCAGCAAGCGTCCGCCGGAGTCATCCAACTGCACCGCCATCAGGCGCGGCGCGAACTCCACTACGTGCGTTTTCAAACCCAGATCGTGCAGCGCCTTGGCGGCCTCAAGACCGAGCAAACCGCCGCCGATCACTATGCCGACTTTGGCCTGCGCGGCGGCTACACGTATCGCTTCCAGATCTTCGATGGCGCGATAGACAAAACAATCCTGCCATTCGGTGCCCGGCACTTTCGGCACAAACGGATACGAGCCCGTGGCCAGCACCAGCTTGTCGTACGGCAGCTCGTTCCCGCGCGCCGAGCGCACCACCTTGCGTTCGCGATCAATCGACACTGCCTTGTCGCCCAGCCGCAATGCGATGCCGTGCTGCTCGAAAAATCCTTCGGGCACCAGATTCAGATCGGCGGCGGACTTGCCGGAAAGAAAACTGGTGAGTTGCACGCGGTCATACGCCGGGCGCGGCTCCGCGCAGAACACGGTCACGTCGACCGGATGTGTTTCAGCGCGGCTGACCAGTTGCTCCAGAAAACGCTGCCCGATCATGCCGTTGCCGATAACGACGATTTTTTCCCGCGATAAGTTATTCACTCGATTGCCCTTTGATAACCAATGCCCGAATGCCTGCCATGGATAGAGATAGAGCAATAACGGTGCCAGCAGCCCCAAACCGGGGCTACGCCTTAAACAAACCGGGAAATATTGCCGCGTCGCGCCATTGAAGTGCAATACGAAAAATCACGCACTGCAAGTGCGCGGGATGGTGCCATCCTGTGGCTATCGAATACCTACGCTTCAAGAACCAGTCTTATCTCCACCTCTCGTTCAATGTAGTTCCACTCCACGGTTGCTCGCAGCGCGGCAAGCAATTGATCGAAGTCGCGCTCGTGCGCGGGCGCGAACTCAAACCAGGTCAAAAAATCGAACGGTTCGTTTTCGGAAAGATCACGGCAGTGATGCAGCTTTCTCGCGATCGCCGGCAGGAAACGCATGCCGATCTGGTTGTGATGCGACTGTTCTTCAAAAATCGCGCGGCGCTCATCCTGCGTCAGCGCCCACCACGCGGCGTTTTTCCGCAGCGGTATCAACGCGGCGTGCGTGGCCTCGGGACGTCCCAAGCTCTGTTGCCGGGACACCAGTTCGTTTTTCTCCTCACGCAGCACATAGCGTTCGTTGCTGGTAATGCCGCGCAGCGACCACGCGGCTGCCGGAAGCGCTGCGGCGTCCGATTCGGCAACAATATTCAGCCGCGCAA
>VFLF01000665.1 GCA_009885185.1 Nitrosomonadales bacterium
ATCGCGGTGGGCGGCTCGGCGATCATGAAAGCCATCGACAAGATCATCGCCAAGGGCAAAAAAATCGCCGCGCATTTGCTCGAATCCACCGACGACGCGATTGAGTTCAAGGGCGGCGTTTTCAGTGTGTCCGGCACCGACAAGAAGAAAACTATCGCCGAGGTGGCGTTCGCCGCCTACGTGCCGCACAACTACCCGCTCGACAAACTCGAACCGGGGCTGAACGAAACCGCATTTTACGATCCGACCAACTTCACCTACCCTGCAGGTAGCCACATCTGCGAAGTGGAAATCGACGCAGAAACCGGCATCACCAAAATCGTCAACTTCACCGCCGTCGATGATTTCGGCAACATCATCAATCCGATGATTGTCGAAGGACAGGTGCATGGCGGCTTGGCACAAGGCATCGGCCAGGCGCTGCTCGAAGGCTGCGTCTACGACACGGAATCAGGCCAGTTACTGACCGGCAGCTACATGGATTACGCCCTACCGCGCGCCGACGATCTGCCGTCGTTCAAGGTGGATACCAAAGTCACCGCCTGCACGCACAACACGCTGGGGGTGAAAGGCTGCGGTGAGGCCGGTGCGATTGGCGCGCCGCCAGCGGTGATTAACGCGATTACCGATGCGCTGGGCGTGAAGGATATCGCGATGCCGGCCACCTCCGAGAAAGTGTGGCGGGCGATAAATTCCAAGGGAAGAAAGACAAAATCTTAACCACTATCGTCATTCTGGCGAAAGCCGGAATGACGACGAGTTTGGAGGGAACAACATGCACACATTCGACTACCACCGCCCGGCTACGCTCAAAGACGCCGCGGCCCTGCTCAAGAAAAACGACAACGCGCGCATCCTCGGCGGCGGACAAAGCCTGATTCCCACGCTGAAAATGCGCCTCGCGCAAACACCCGCGCTGGTGGATGTGAACGCTATCGGCGAACTGCGCGGCATCAAACTTGAAGGCGCCGTGCTTACCGTGGGCGCGGGTCTGCGTCATAGCGAAGTCGCCGTGGCCAGGGACGTGCTGATCAGCATCCCGTCGCTCGCGCGCGTGGCGGCGGGCATCGGCGACCGGCAAGTGCGCAACATGGGCACGCTCGGCGGCTCGCTCGCCAACAACGATCCGGCGGCGGATTACCCGGCGGCGGTGCTGGGCCTAGGCGCCACGGTGCATACCAACAAGCGCTCCATCGCGGCAGACAAATTTTTCACCGGCATGTTTGAGACGGCATTGAAGCCCGGCGAAATCATTGTGTCGGTGGAGTTCCCGCTGCCCAAGCGCGCGGCCTACATAAAATTCAAAAACCCGGCGTCGCGCTTCGCGCTGGTGGGCGTGTTTGTCAGCGAAGGCGGCGGCCACGTGCGCGTGGCAGTCACCGGCGCGGGCAACAGCGGCGTGTTCCGCGTCAAAGATATGGAGAAAAAGCTCGGCGAAAAATTCGCGCCGGAAGCGATTGCCAAATCCAAGGTCGCGGCGGACAAACTGAATTCGGATTTGCACGCCAGCGCGGAATACCGCTCACACCTGATTACGGTGATGGCGCAGCGGGCGGTGACAGCCGCCATCGCCGGAAAGTAATGTCACGCAGCTCATCTCGAACTTTAGCCCATGTCATCTGTCAACCTGCATCCGATCCCCGCGTTTCCCTGAATGCAGGTATCTACGTCATCACATTCTGGCAATTGTGACAATTTCGGAAAACGGATTCACTAATGTTTGCCCTCAACCACGCCCATGCCTCCGCCGCTCGCGGCGGCGAGCTTCTGGTATTGCCGCGCAGCCAGATTGAGCTCGACGAAGCCGTGAAACGCGCCAAATCCATCGCCACGCGGCGCGCGGCGCTGGCCTCTGCCGCCTCGCTGGTGCCGCTGCCGGGCCTCGATATTGCGGTGGACATCGCCGCGGTGATGAGACTCATCCCCGCGATCAACCGCGAGTTCGGCCTTGCGCCCGATCAGATTGAGCTGCTCAGTCCCGGACGGCAATTGCTCGTCTACAAATCCATGGTCGCCATCGGCGGCGTGCTGATCGGCAAACTGGTGACCAAGGAGATCGCCATCGAGGTGCTGAAAACCGTCGGCGTGCGCATGACCGCCAAGCAAGTGGGCAAGTATGTGCCCATCGCGGGCCAGGCGCTGTCAGTGGCGCTGGGTTTTGGCGCGATGAAATACGTCGGCCATCAACATATCAAGGATTGCCGGCGCGTGGTGGAATTTACTCTCGCGGGTGGCAAGCTCTGATGGCGGCCTGATATCATTGCGGCATGGCCGCTACCCTCTTCAGCCGTCTGTTTCGTAAAGTCGTGCCGCCGCCCAACGAAGCGGCGCGCGCCAGCCGTCATGCGCGGCGCGTGATTGATTCTTGGCAGGAACTGCTCTCCAATCGCGGCGAGGTGTCCGGCGCGGCCGTGGCACAGGAGGCACTAAATGCTTATCGCGATTTGCCGCCCGGCGCGCGTCCGGCTTTCTATACCCAACTGGCCATTGATTTTGCGTCGGACCCTGACGCCTTGCGCGCCGCGTGCGAAGCCTACGCCGCCGCGCCGACGCAAGCCCATCTGACGCAATTGCAGTCCGCCGCGGAACCGCCGTTGCAAAAACTCTGCCAGCGACTGAATCAAACACCCGGCGGCACTGCGGCACTGATCGACGTGCGCAAGCATGTGCTGGCGGGGCTCAACGACCATCCCGAATGGCAGATGATCGATGCGGTGCTGGGACGCCTGTTCCAGTCATGGTTTAACCGCGGATTTCTTACGCTGCAGCGCATCGACTGGCACACGCCCGCGTTCGTGCTGGAAAAACTCATCGAATACGAAGCCGTGCATGAAATCTCCGGCTGGCGCGATCTGCGCCGGCGCTTGCAGGCGGACCGCCGCTGCTTTGGCTTTTTTCATCCTGCGCTGCCCGATGAACCTCTGATTTTCATCGAGGTGGCGCTGGTCAAGGGCATCAGCGACGCGATTGCCCCGCTGCTGACGCTGGACGCGCCGGTCGGCAACCCCGAGAAGGCGGACACTGCCGTGTTTTACTCCATCACCAACTGCCAGCCGGGTTTACGCGGCGTGTCTTTCGGCAACCTCTTGATCAAGCAGGTGGCGCAAAAAATCGGCGAGGAATTTCCGCGTATCAAGACGTTTTCAACGCTGTCGCCCATCCCCGGCTTTACCGCCTGGCTCGCGCGCAATGCCGGCAACGTCACCGCGCCGGAAGCGCGGCAAGCCATCGAAGCCCTCGGCACGCCGGATTGGCACCAGCAGCCCGCGCTCGCTGAATCCATGAAAAAAGTGCTGCTGCCGCTGTGCGCCCATTACCTCACCAACGCCATGCACGATGGCGAACCCGCCGACCCGGTGGCGCGTTTTCACCTTGGCAACGGCGCGCGCGCCGAGCGGTTGAACTGGCTGGCGGATACTTCTGCGCGCGGCCTGCGAAACTGCGCGGGACTGATGGTCAATTACGTCTATCATATCGACCAGATTGAAGACAATCACGAAGTGTATGTGCGCGAACACCGCGTCGCCACCACGCACGAGCTGCGCCGCCTCGCGCGTGAAAGCGTGCTGGCCAATTCAAACAATGGCCACGCATAACCCTCAACAAAAAACCAACGGACTTACATCATGGAAATGACCGGCGAACAACTCATCCCGCAATCGCAGGATGTCACCTGGAAAGCATTAAACGACACCGAAGTTCTGAAAGCCTGCATCCCCGGCTGCGAATCCATCGAGCAGACCGGCGACAATGAATATCAACTGGTGATGGTCGCCAAAGTCGGTCCGGTCAGCGCCAAGTTCAAAGGCAAGATGACGCTCTCCGATATTGTCGCGCCGACGTCTTACAAACTGGCGTTCGAGGGATCAGGCGGCGTCGCCGGTTTTGCCAAGGGCGAAGCCAGCGTGCATCTGTCGCCAAAGGACGGCGGCACCCTGCTCGCTTACGCCGCCAACGCCATGATCGGCGGCAAGCTCGCACAAGTCGGCTCGCGACTGGTTGATGGCGTAGCTAAAAAAATTGCCGGGGAGTTTTTTACCGCGTTTAACAAGCAAGTTAGCGGAAAGTAGTTAAGTATATGTTTTTAACGTAATTTTTAAAGTTTCCTCAAGGAGGCATCCGTGGCCGAGAAATTCAGTTTCGTTGTTGATGGCAAATCCGTCGCACTGCAAGCCGATCCCGCGATGCCCAGGGCAATTGCATCAAATAGCCACCAACCCGAGCAACTGCTCACGATAATCGTCGCTGGTTGTCACGATAATCGTCGCTGGTTGAAGCGACCAGCCGCCGGGTCTTGATTCCACCCTTGCGGGATTTATCCAATCGAAAGATATTCAGCACCATGCGGCGC
>VFLF01000523.1 GCA_009885185.1 Nitrosomonadales bacterium
TGGTGGTGGTCTTGCCGGAGCCTTGCAGGCCCGCCATCAAAATCACCGCCGGCGGCGTGGTGGCGAGATTGAGATCGTCGTTGGTCTCGCCCATTAACGCGACGAGTTCCTTGTGCACCACGCCCACCACCGCCTGCCCCGGCGTCAGACTGCCGATGACATCCTGCCCCAGCGCTTTTTCACGGATGCGCGCGATGAAGTCGCGCACCACCGGCAGCGCCACGTCGGCCTCGAGCATCGCCATGCGCACTTCGCGCAGGGCATCGGTGATATTTTCTTCGGAAAGCCGCGCTTCGCCGCGCAGCGTCTTCAATACTTTGGACAGGCGTCCGGTCAGATTGTCGAACATGGCTGGTGATTACCGGGTTGGTGTAGACTCGAAATTATGCCGTTCATTCTACCGTATCTCATCTGCGCCACGCTCTATGCCGCGCTGGCGTTTTACTTCTGGCGCCGGCATTGGTCAGGCGCCGTGCAAGCGCAAAACGAAACGCCGTCCCGCCGCGGTATCGAGCACGCCGCCCTGCTCGCGCCGTTTGCATTGCATACTTGGTTGTTGAGTGCATCGATGTTCAGCGGCGCGGGCATGGTGCTGGGCGTTGGTAATGCGCTATCGTTGATTTTGTGGCTCACGGTATTGATCTACGGTCTGGGCAGTTTGTTCTACCGGCTGGATGGCCTGCATGCGTTGGTGATGCCGGCCGCCGCCGTGGCGGTGATGTTGCCAATGGTGTTGCCTTCCACGCAGGCATTGGCGAACACTGAAACCTGGGCCTTCAAGGCGCATCTGCTGATTTCGATGGGGGCTTACAGTTTATTCACCATTGCATCGCTGCACGTGATGCTGATGGCGATCCTCGAACGGCGCCTGCACGCGGGCGCACTGCCGCCGTCGCTGCGCAACATGCCACCGCTGCTGACCATGGAAACGCTGTTGTTTCGCATTATCGCGGCGGGCTTTGTATTGCTGACGCTCACCATCGCCAGCGGCGTTTTATTTTCAGAAGAATTGTTCGGCAAGCCCGCGCGCTTTTCGCACAAGACGGTGTTCGGCGTGTTGTCGTGGCTGATTTTCGGCGCGCTGCTCGGCGGGCGCATGATCTACGGCTGGCGCGGACGCACCGCCGTACGCTGGACGCTGGCCGGGTTTCTCACGCTGGTGCTCGCCTACATCGGCAGCAAGTTCGTCCTCGAAGTCATTCTGGGTCGCTAGAAAACTTGTTTAAAAACAAACACTTACAACATACCCCTTGCGGCCCGCACAAATTGCCTGGCTGATCGCGCTGGGCGCGATCTGGGGTTCTTCCTTCTTGTTCATGAAAATCGCGGTGCCGGCATTCGGGCCGTCAATGATGATGGGCGGGCGCATTGCCATCGCGGCTGTCACGCTGACGCTGGTGGCGTGGTTCATCAAAAAATCGCTGCCGCGCGGCAAGCAATGGACGCCCGCCGCGGTGATCGGCATTTTTTATGTCGCGATACCGCTGTACCTGTGGGGTTACGCGGCCCAAGAACTGAGTGCCTCGCTGCTGTCGATTATCAACGCCACGGCGCCACTTTTCGGCGCGGCCATCTCATTGCTCTGGTTTCGCGAAAAATTCAGCGCGCACGGATGGGCTGGATTGGCGCTCGGTTTCGTCGGCGTTGCCGTGCTGGTGGGCGGCGAAGGATACAGCGACGAGAAACTGCCCGCGCTCGCGGTTGCCGCTGCATTCGGCGCCAGTTTTTTGTATGGCGCGATCTCCAATTACTCGCAGCGCATCAAGGTCACCGATCAGTATTCGAACGTGCTCGGCAGCCTGTGGATCGCCACGCTACTGATGACGCCGCTGATGTTGTTGTTTCCGCTGCGCGAGACGCCCGGCATCGCGGCGTGGAGTTCCGTCGCGGCGCTTGGCATTCTTTGCACCGCCCTCGCCTACGTGGTGTACTTTCGCCTGATCGAACAGATCGGCGCCGCGCCGACGCTGACGGTAACGTATCTGATCCCCGTATTCGGCGTGTTGTGGGGCGCGGTGTTTCTGGACGAACGTATCGGCGTACATCACGTCGCGGGCGCGGCGATGATATTGGCGGGGATTACGCTGGTGGCGCGGGCGCGGCGGCTTAATTCACGTCCGTAAGCACCCCAGTTAGCACCCCAGTAAGCACCTCAGTAAGCACCCATCGACGCGATCCAGCCGATATGTGTAGGTGATTGCGGTGGGAGTGGGTTAGAGTGCCCTCGGCCACGTCTGCAAAATCTCGGGCTGCGGAAAACACGCTTCGCCGGGGTCTTTCCCTCACCTCCTTATTTTCACCATCGCACGCGTTTTATTGCGCCGGGCAATTCACGCGCGCATGGCCAAACACCCCTCAATCCAAGGAGATCCCATGCAACAAGCACAAGCCGCCACCAAAGTAATGACCGACCTGACCTGCTGGAAATGCGGTGAGGAATCACTCAAAGAAGCCGTCAACGCGGGCGCCGCACGCGGCTCGCACGGCGAGCTGTTGGCCTCGACCGATATCAAACACTCCGATTGCCAGAAATGCGGCGCGTATTCCGTCAACGCAGCGCAGTCGCGGCACAACAAAATCATGGGACGCAAGGCCCGCAAAGCCGGCATCCACGAATCGAATCGCCTCAGCGCGTAACAGTGCCACGTAATAATTTGTTCAATAAAAACAATTAGTTATGAAACACAAGCATTGTTCCTCCCGCCGTGCTGGCGAGCCGTGCGCGCACACATTACAATGCGCGCCGTACAACATCACGGATGGGAGCCATGCTGAAATCTTTGCTTACGGCGATGTTCGCCGCGGTTTTTCTTGCGCCGGTCACTCTGCTCGCGCAGGAGCGCTTTTCCATTTTCGTCGGCAGCGCGCAGGAAAACGTTGACCGCATGATTCACATCGCCGAGCTGCGCGATAACGACGTGGTGATCGATCTGGGTTCGGGCGACGGCCGCATCGTACTCACCGCTGCCAAGGCCAACAGCAAGGTCAAGGGCTGGGGCGTGGATATCGACGAAAAGCTGGTGGTTCAATCCAACACCGAAGCCAAGAAACTCGGCGTGGCCGACCGCGTGCAGTTCTTCAAGCGCGATGTGTTCGATGCTGACATCCGCGACGCCACCGTGATAACCATGTGGATGTGGCCGGAAATGCAGCGCATGCTGCGCACCAAGATACTCGCCGAGGCCACGCCCGGCACGCGCGTCATCACGCCGATCTGGGGCATGGGTGACGCATGGAAATCTGACCGGGTGGATGAAGTCGGCAACGCACCCGTGCATATGTGGATCGTGCCCGCGCGCGTGGAAGGCTACTGGTCGTGGGAGTTGCCGGTGGCCGGCGCCAAACACGCCTACGCCGGTGTGCTGGAGCAGCAGTTTCAAAAAGCCGAAGGCGTGGTGCGCGTGGGCAACCGCCGCGGCGTGCTCGACAAAATGACGCTGCGCGGCACGGATATCAACTTCACACTGGGCATGACCATCGGCAGCGCCGGCTTTATCACCCACACGTACAGCGGCAAAGTCAGCGCCAACGGCAACGAGATTGTCGGCACTGTCAAGCTGCAACGCACGGTGAACGAAGAAACCACCACTGTCGACGTGCCGTGGCGCGCGACGCGCACGCAAACCAGCAGCTATTTCGCGCCCACGGGTGTTAGCGCGGAAGTGCCGGCGGACGTGTTAAAACCTGTTGCGCAGACTCAGCCGCAGAAATAAGCCTCCGCGTGATGCCAGCCGAGGCCGGCATCACCCTTCGAAGTGTTCCTTTAGAAGTACCCCTTCAGCATCGCCGGCACCCAATCCGCCTGTTTCGATTGCGCAACGCTGTCGAATTCGGGGATGAACGGCTTCACATCCAGCACAGGCGTGCCGTCCATCGCATCGAGGCCGGTGACGGTCAATACGTTGCCCACTATCGATATCAACTTGGCGGGTGTGACACCAATCGGGTTGGGCCGGAATTTGGTGCGCTGCGCGAACACGCCCACCGGCGGCAGATGTTCCATGCCGCGCGGCTGGCGCAGCAGTTGTTGGGCTTTGTCAAACGGCGGAATGCGGTCCAGATGAAACACCACGACCACGTGCGAAAAATCGGCGAGTCCCTGCAAGCCGGGTGCGAGTGCCGGATCCATTTCAATGGTCGATTCGGCACCGGCCCAGTTGCCGGTGGACATTTTGCCGATGTCGTTGCGCACGACACCGATGGGGGTAAATGTGATCATTTGCTTTTACACTTTGCGGTTCTTCAAGCAATTCCGTGAGTCATGGCATCCCACGCTCTTCGGTTCATGCACAAAATCATCCTCGTCATTCCCGCTTGCGCGAGAATGACGGAATGGGTTTGATGCGCCCACACTAACGTCGGACAAGCCAACATGAACATATTGCGCCGTTACGTCAACTCCGCCACCGCGCGCCCCATGCGGCGACACGCTTCTTCGAGCTTCTGTATATCCGTCGCTATCGACATTCTGAAATAAGGCGACATGCCGTAGGCGGCGCCCAGCACCACGGCGACGCCGTGATCCATCATATGCATCACCACATCCGCCTCGTCTTTCAGCACTTTGCCCTGCGGCGTTTTGCGGCCATATAAATCGCCGCAGCGCACGAACAGATAAAACGCGCCTTCCGGGTAGTTCGGCTGCAAGCCCGGAATATCCTTGAACATCTCCAGCACGCGGTCACGCCGCGCCTGAAACTCCGCCGCGCGCTGCGGAATGAATTCCTGCGGGCCGTTCAGCGCCTCCACCGCCGCCCACTGGCTGATAGAGCTCACCCCCGCCGTGCTTTGCGATTGCAGCTTCACGATGTTCTTGATGAGTTCCTTCGGCCCTGCCGCGTAACCCAGCCGAAAGCCAGTCATCGCATACGCCTTCGACACGCCGTTCACCGTCAGTGTGCGGTCGTAAAGTTTGGGTTCGACCTGCGCGATGGTGGCGAATTCAATGCCGTCAAAACGCAGATGTTCGTAGATGTCGTCGGTCAAAATCCACACGTGAGGATGGCGCAGCAGCACATCGGCCAGCCCTCGAATTTCCGCGCGCGAATACACCGCGCCGGTGGGGTTGTTGGGCGAGTTCAGAAACAACCACTTGGTACGCGGCGTGATCGCGGCCTCCAACTGAGCGGGCGTCAATTTAAAACCACTCTCCGCCGTGCAGGGCACTTCCACCGGCGTGCCGTCGGCCACCAGCACCATGTCCAGATACGAAATCCAGTACGGCGCGGGAATGATCGCCTCGTCACCCGGCCCGATGGTCGCCAGCATGGCATTGAAAATAATCTGCTTGCTGCCGGTGCCCACCATCACCTGATCGGCGCTGTAGCTCAGCGCATTCTCACGCTGGAATTTGCGTGCCGCAGCTTCGCGCAACTCCGGGATGCCGTCAATCGGCGGATATTTGGTTTCGTTGCGATCAAGCGCGGCCATCACGCCCCGCTTCACGTGCTCGGGCGTATTGAAATCCGGCTGGCCGATGGTGAGCGCAATGATGTCGCGCCCCTGCGCGCGCAACTCGCGCGCGCGCATGGTGGCGGCGGTGCTGGGTGACAGTTTGATGCGGGTCAGACGGTCGGCATAGAAAGACATGGAAATCCTTTATTGACCACGGATGAAGAATGACGACAGGCATGCATTCTACCGCCACTGCCCGCGAGGCATATTGTGGGCGGACGAATCGGGCGCTTGGATTTTCAGTATCCGCGTGTAGAATCGTCCGTTCGATAAATCCGTTACGTGGGGAATAAAAATGATCCGTAAGCTAAGAACCGAGCGCGACAATCAACAATGGATGCTCGACCTCGCGCTGAACATGCGTGGCCGCGTGCAGAATTTCGAGCGCGACGACGTCGAAGTGCCGCCGGGCACGCGCGCGCGCAACTACCGCATGCTGCCCAAGGTGTGGCGCAAGGCCGCGGAGCGGCACGAGGCGCTGGCGAAACGTGCCGAGGCTCGGGGAGCCAAGGCCACCGCGACCTCGCACTATGACCACGCGGTTGAAGCCTATCGCATGGCGCAGCACCCGATTTTTTTCGACAATCATCCGGTTAAAAAATACCTCTACAAAAAACTCTCCGAGATGGTGGATCGCCGCAGCAAGGTCGCGGAATACCCCATCGAGCGCGTGGAAGTGCCGTTCGACAACGGCACCACCATCTCGTGCCTGCTGCACCTGCTGCCGGACCGCCGCAAAGCGCCGTGCGTGATCTACGTGCCGGGCATGGATCAATCGAAGGAAGTGTTCCCCAAGGCAGGGCACAACATCGCGCTGTCGCGCGGCTTTCACGTCATTGCCATCGACGGCCCCGGTCAGGGCAATTCGAACATGCAGAAAATTCGCTCGGTGGGCCTGAACTACGAGCGCGCGGGCGCAGCAGTCATCAGCTATCTGCAAAAGCGCAAGGAAATAGACAGCAAGAAAATTGCCATCTACGGCATCAGCATGGGCAGCTACTGGTGCCTGCGCCTGTCGAGTTACGACCATCGCGCCGCCGCCGTGGTGAGCTCGGTGGCGTGCTTTAATCCGAATAACACCATCTTCACGCAGTCGTCGCCGCGCTTTAAACAGATGTTCATGTACATGGCCGGCTACGACGACGAAGAAAAGTTCGACGAAGAAGTCGCCAAGCCCATGACCGTGCGCGGCTACCTCGACAAGATCAAATGCCCGACGCTGCTGGTCACTGGCGAATTCGATCCGCTGTGCCCGCTGGAGGACGCAGTGGAAGCCTTCGACGACCTGAAGGTGCCCAAGGAAATGTGGGTGATGGAGAATCAATACCACCCGCTGTGGGGCCTGCAAAACTTGGGTGGCCTCGATTGCCACGAGTACGTGCTCGACTGGCTGCAAGCGCTGTTCAGCAAAAAAATGACGCCGAAGAAAAGCGGACGCATCGCCTACGTCGCGGAAAACGGCGACGGGCCGTGGGGCGACTGCGAGTGGACGCCGCCGATCAAGCGCGGGCAGGCTTATTTCTGATGTGGAGTGCGGCGGCTTGCCGCCGCTTTCGTCTTGGATCTACGGCGAGCCCCGTGACATCAAAGCGGTAGCAAGCTACCGCACTCCAGATAGTTGCCCTCTTCATCAAACGTGAAGTGGCCAAGTGGGCAGAAGTCATCAAGGGCGCGAACATCAAGGCGGATTAGCGCGCAGTTCGTAGGTTGGGCTGAGCTTGCGAAGCCCAACACAAAAGCACTGCGCGAAATACGAACGATGTGGAAACGGTGACCTTGCGGTGTTGGGCTTCGCCAGCTCAGCACCAACCTACACCTGATCCGCAATAACCGGCACGCGCCGAATCTCGCCTTGTGTGATTGATTGAAGCACTTCCAGAAGCTCAGGCACCAGTCTCAAAATTGTCGGCACGCGATTGTCGGGCGCGATCAGTACCACCAACTCAACGGGTAGATCAGCGCTTTGCTGGTACTCGATGTTTTGGTCGCAAGTTACCAGCACTTCAAACCCGCTTTCGGCCATGAGTTTCAGCAAACGGCCATTCGACACGCCGGCCCACCCAATCGCCTGAACGTTGCGAACGAAATGTCCCGGCAGTGCAAATCCCAATGCTTTGGGTACCGATTCATCGAGCAAAACCTTCATGCCGCCAGCAAGGCGCGTCGGCTGTCTTCCAGCAGTTGCACGGCTTGTTCGCGGCGCACCGAAGGAAACTGTTCGAGAAAGGTATCGATGGTGTCGCCGCTCTCGACATAGTCAAACAGCGTTTTGATTGGCACCCGCGTACCCACGAAGCAGGGCGTGCCGCCGAGAATTTCCGGGTCAATTTTGACGACTGAAGACGTGATGGACATAGACGCTCCTGCTGGAAGTTGCTTGTCGCTAATCATGTTAATTCATTTGCACGCGCGGCTGTAAGCGATGCTTGTGTGTGCGGTGGCCACGAACCGAGGCCATGAATAACTAATTGATATTAAACGATAAAATTTATTGTAGGTTGGCGCTGAGCCTGCGAAGCCCAACACCTCGAAACGCCGCCAGGCACACGTAACTCACATTTCGCACCGTGCCTTTGTGTTGGGCTTCGCAGGCTCAGCGCCAACCTACCGAACGCTCTCGGCGAAATCCAGTATCAACGCATTAAACCGCTCCGGCTCATCCACAAACAGCGCATGCCCTGCATCACTGAAAACCTCGACGCGCGTGCCGGGGCGATTCTTTTCGAGATTGTGCGCCTGTTCCTCAAACTGCGGCGTCACCACATACAGCAGCGGCTTTTTGAAGGCGTGCGCACATTCTTTCCAGTGCTCGCGCGGAATGCCGGATGACAGCAGCGCGATGCTGTTCTCCAGCGACATGCGTTTGACGTCTTTCAGTAATACGCTGATTTCGCTTTCAGAACGTGGCGTCGCATACATTTCGCGCACAAAACCATCCAACACCGAGTCGCGATCTTCGCGCAATGATTGTAGAAACGTGCCGCCGGGCGGCGGCACAGGCAATTCACCCACCGAGCTATCGACCAGCACCATGCCGGCGAGTTTGTCTTCGCCATAACGGTGCGTGTATTCCAGCACTTCCAGCGCGCCTAGCGACCAGCCCACCAGCAGCACGTTTTGATAGGGCCGCAGAAACTCGTGGATGTCGGCAGCGCGGCACTCGAAGTCGTAGCCGGTTGCGGGCACATCGGAATCGCCCTGCCCGCGCGGATCGAGCGCGGCCACGCAATGGTGTTGGCCGAGCGCGGCGATCTGTTCGTTGAAAAGCCACGCCGGCATACACCAGCCGGGAATCAGCGCGATGGTCAGCGCGGCATCAGCGCTGCCGCTTTCGATGGCGGAAAGAAAAACGCCGTCGCTGGTTTGAAAGCGACGGCGTTGCTGGGTAGGGCGCAAGGGCGGGGGCTAGGGCTTTGTGGAGAAAATCAACCCCGACTGCTCGCCTTTCCAGTGATAGCCAAACGGAAACGGCAGCGGCTTGTCGCCTGCAGCCTCTTTGAACAGGACGTCGAGGTCTTTCTGATAGCCCCACTCCATCGGCTTGATCGGGCGGTGGTATTTGCCGAACACTTTCACGTTAAAGTTGGCCTGTTTTAGATGCCGCAGCGGAATGCCTGTGTCGTCCTGCACCACGATGTCAGCGGCGGCCAGAATCATCTCGCGGGTTTTGGAGAATTGTCCGTCATGTAGCAGGTATGAGGCGGATTTGATCAGTGCCGACGCGGGCTTGTTGCGTCCGAACCAGTCGTTGAACTCCGGGTAGAACTGCAACGCGCGATCGGTGGCATCGAGCGAGAAGAAAAACAGCTCATGCGAGCGGCCGCTGTTGGGCACGGTAAAGGTAATCTTCGCGCCGCGCAGCAGTTTGCCGGGTTTTTTCGCCGCCTTTGGATCTTCGTAGGCCTTGGTCAACTCGGGGAACAGGTCGAACGGCTCGATTTTCACGATGTGCAGGCCGTCGAGCGCCATCATCATCGACATGATGGGCACCGTGCCCTTGAAATACGGCGATGTGAGCTCCTTGCCCATGTACGAGGTAATGAAGTAATTACGCTGAACAATCTCGTCTAGCGCATTGCGCACGTCGCGCAGCAACACATCGATTTCCTTCGGGCCGAGCTTGTCCATTTCCGGCATCGTCCCCGGCATTTCAAGGCCGGTGAACAGGTAGCGCGCGTGATTCGGATAAAACGCCCACGCATTGAGAAAATCCGGGCCGCTGAACGGATACAACAGCGTACGCTTGGATACGTCCTTCAGCTTGATTTCGCTGTCGCGCCATTTTTCGATGACCTCGAGCCGCGCGCGAACTTTTTTCCACTCTCCCGCCATGATCTCCTTGTGCTTGAGCCACACCTCGCTTTGCGCAATCTTGTCGAGCGCCGGATCGCCGGGCGTGGGCGTGATGCCGCCCAGCAGTTGCGCGATGGCGGTAGCGCGCTGGTCGATCACGACCGCCGGTTTGGCCGGCGCTGGCGCAGTAGTTTGCGCATACGCGCCTGTCGTCAATCCTAATGCGGCCAGTGCCATCAGTGCCGACGCGGCGGTGAGAAATTTTCGTTTGCTGAGCATGACTGTTTTTTTAGTAGTTGTTCAATGAGGGAAAACGTCGAGCAGGAAGACCCGACGACCGGTACACCCGTGGCCCTGTAAACAATGTGCGAGCCACACTTTGGTTGACATCATAACATATTGTTTTTAATAACTATTTTTAAATTTGATGGATGTGCGCCCAAGCCGCTCGCCACGCCACGCCAGTAGCGCTACTCCACGCGTATCCCTGCCACCTGAACCACCTTGCGCCAGCGCGCGATTTCGTCGATCAGATGCTGGCGAAATTGCTCCGGCGTGGTGCCCAGCGCCTCGCCGCCATCGGCGACCATGCGCTCGTTGATGTCGGCGGCCTTCGCCGCTTTGACCAGCTCCGCGTTCAGCTTGGCGATAATCTCCGGCGGCGTGGCGGCGGGCGCGAGCCAACCGTTCCAACTGGTCACCTCGTAGCCCGGCACGCCGGATTCGCCGACCGTGGGAATCTCCGGCGAGGCTGTAACGCGCCGCGCGCTAGTCACCGCCAGCCCGCGCATGCGGCCCGAGCGCGCGTACGGCAGCCCGGACATGATGTTCGCCACCGTCAGTTGCACCTGCCCCGCCATCAGATCAATCAGCGCCTGCCCGGTGCCCTTGTACGGCACGTGATTCATTTTTGTGCCGGCCATGTGGTTCAGCAACTCCACCGCCAGATGCACATTGCTGCCCTGGCCCGCCGAGCCGTAATCGAGTTTGCCGGGCTGCGCTTTCGCCAGCGCCATCAGATCGCGCACCGTTTTCACCGGCAGCGCGGGATGCACCACCACCAGAAACGGCGATTGATTCACCAGCGAAATCGGCGCCATATCCCTGATCGAATCGAACGGCAGCGCCTTGGTGATCGCGGGCGTAATGCTGTAGGTGCCCGACACCGCCAGCAGCGCGTAACCATCGGGCGGTGATTTCATCACCAGCGTGGTGGCGGTGACACCGCCCCCGCCGGGCCGGTTTTCCACCACGAACGAGCGGCCGACACTCTCACTGAGTTTGGCGGCGAACAAGCGCGCCACGATATCGGTGGCGCCGCCCGGCGCAAAGCCGAGTATCACACGCACGGGTTTTGCGGGATACGCGGCGGCGCTGCCCTGCGCGTGCGCCACGGGCACGCCAAACAAAACATGACATGGTATAAAAAATACCAATAAAAACAAATACTTACATTTTTTCGCCCAGCGTTTCACTTGATCCCGCAACGCGCATACAGTTTGATCGCGTTGTCCCAGAACAACTTGTTCTTGCGCGCGCGCGGCATGTCCCAATCCAGCACCATGCCCACCGATTCCGGAAAATGACTTTCGCCGTGCGGATAATCCGACGCATACATCAGCACGTCTTCACCCACGAGGTCTATCACCGCGTTGGTAAGTTTCAGGCCTTCGGGGATTTCGATACTCTGAAAATATCGCCCGGACAGCACGTACTCGCTGGGCATCATTTTCAGATTCGGGATTTCCGAGCGGATGGTGCGCGCGTGTTCATCCAGCCGCGCCATCCAGAACGGCAGCCAGCTGTGCCCGGCCTCCAGCGTGCCGATACGCAGCTTCGGATAACGATCCATCAGCCCCGAGCCGATCAACGACGCCATATTGCGCATGCCGCACCACGGGTGCGCGGCCGAGCGTTGCAGAAAAAGATTTTCCCAGTTGTCGGTGCCGCCCGGCGCATAGGGCGGCATCACGGTAAAGGTGTGCAGCGTAATCGCCAGGTCATGCTCGGCGGCAGCGGCCCACACCGGCTCGAAATCCGGATGATCCAGCGGCATGCCGTACGGCGCATACGGCAGCACACCCCACGCCCAGCGCGATTTGCCCCAGCGATGGATTTCTTCGACGGCGCTTTTGATGTCGCGCCCGCAAGCGAGAATCACCCCGCCGAGACGATCCGGAAACTTGCCGCAGTAGGCCTCCATCCAGCGGTGATAAGCGCGATACATGCCGGCTTCGAGCGGCACGTCGTCATGCGCGGTGAAGGTGCCGAACCAGCCCGACGGCAGCGTGAGATTCACATCCACGCCCTCGAAATCCATGTCCTTGATGCGCTCGGCGGCATCGGCGTCGCACAGCGGCGTGACCTCGCGTTTTTTCGCCACACCCGTGAAGCCCTCCATGTAACCAGCCGGCGCCGTATCCGCCGCAGCGGTGCCGAGTTTGCGACGATAACGGCGCTGCCCGCGGTTGTAGGTGATGTCACCCTTCTTGTTCACCACCCTGAACTCCGACCAGCCTTCGAGCCGCTTGCGCTCGGCATCGGACATGAAGGGATCGAGCACGTTAATGATCGGGCCGACGTGGGTGTCGGAATCGAAAATTTTGTAACCGTCTTTTGCCATCTTTTACTCCGTGAAAACTCTGGTTCATTCAACTTTCGTGCAGCTCAATATCAACCTCGTCATTCCCGCGCAGGCGGGAATCCATAACACAGTGCCCTATGGCACACCGCATGGATTCCCGCCTGTGCGGGAATGACGTGGCGGGTTTTATTTTTCATACTTATTCAACAACTCCTGCGGAAAATATTTCTCCTCCAGCATGCGCTGCTTCTCCGCGCCTTCGCCCTCCGGCCCGACATCCGGGCGCGGATACGGCTTGTCCTTGCGGCTCGCCACAAAATCATCCCACGCCGCGATGCCGCGCGAATTGAAATCCTGCATGAAATCCCACATCGCCGCCCACAGCACATGGTGCGTGAAGCCGGGGTACCACGCAATCGTCACCCCCAGCGCCAGATGTTCTTCCAGCGTGAGATAACGCCCCAGCTTGCCTTTCATGAACGACAGCGGACAACTCACCGCCGCGCGCGCCAGTTTGATTTCATCCTGGGAATGCGGCGATTCAA
>VFLF01000176.1 GCA_009885185.1 Nitrosomonadales bacterium
CCGCCGCATCTGGCCGCCATCTGCGTGTGGGAGGGCTGGGTGGATAATTACCGCGACTCCACGCACCACGGCGGCATCATCTGCGTGTTCCGCAAAAACTGGCAGGAGATGCAGGTGAAAACCGTGCAACACGGCGTGGGCGAACACGGCACGCGCAGCCCGCTCACCGGCGAGCTGGCGTGCGGGCCGGAGACGTTGAGCGACGCCGAACTGGTGAACAATCGCGAAAACATGTGGGCCAATCTGAGCGCCAACCATCTGGATGGGCCGTACTACCGCGAGCGCAGCGGGGATTTATCGAAAGTAAAAGTGCCGCTGTTATCCGCCGCCAACTGGGGCGGGCAAGGCCTGCATCCGCGCGGCAACTTCGAAGGCTATATGCACGCCGCCTCCGAACACAAATGGCTCGAAGCCCACGGCGGCTCGCACTGGGCGCCGTTCTACACCGACTACGGCGTCGGCTTGCAGAAAAAATTCTTCGATTATTTTTTGAAGGGCCAACAAAACGGCTGGGACAAACAGCCGAAGGTGCAGCTGCAAATACGCCATCCGGGCGAAAAATTCGTGCTGCGCCATGAAAACGAATGGCCGATAGCGCGCACGCAATGGACGAATTTTTATCTTGATCCGTCGAACATGAGCCTGGGCGACCTTAAAAATAATTCAATAAAAACAAATACTTATGATGCAATAGGAGATGGCGTGACATTCACCACGCCGCCGCTGGAAAAAGACACCGAGATCACCGGGCCATCGGCTTTGAAATTGTTTGTCTCGTCATCCACGGCGGATGCGGATTTGTTCGTGATCCTGCGCGTGTTCGATCCGGCGGGAAAAGAAGTGCTATTCCAGGGCGCGCTCGATCCGAAAACGCCGATCGCCCAAGGCTGGCTGCGCGCCTCGCATCGCAAATTAGATAAAGCGCGCTCGTTGCCGTATCGCCCCTACCACTCACACGACGAAAAACAGCCGCTCACGCCGGGCGAAATCTACGAACTCGATATCGAAATCTGGCCCACCTGCATCGTCGTGCCCAAGGGCTATCGCGTTGCGGTGACGATCAAGGGCAAGGACTACGATCACGGCCAGTCGGCGGCGTCACTCTCGAACATGAAAAACCCCATGAGCGGCTGCGGCCCCTTCATGCACGACGACCCGATGGATCGGCCGCCGGAGATTTTCGGCGGCAAGGTCACGCTGCATTTTGGGCCGCAACACGCGGCGGCGGTGTTGTTGCCGGTGATTCCGGCGAAGTGAACCGTTCAAAAGTGTGCATTGCAATTAAGTAACACATAAGTTACCATAACAAATGTCGGCAATCAAAGTCGTCGAGTACCTTGACGGATCAGGCGAATCGCCTTTTGCGCGCTGGTTTCTGGGACTGGATACGCATGCTTCGGCAAAAGTCGCCACTGCGCTTTACCGCATGGCGCAAGGTAATTTCTCTAACGTAAAGGGTGTCGGCAGTGGCGTATTTGAGTACAAGATCGATTTCGGGCCGGGCTACCGGGTGTACTTCGGCAAGGATGGCGATACGTTGGTCATCCTGCTCGGCGGCAGCACCAAGAAGCGACAGAGTTCGGCAATAGCAGCCGCCATCGATACGTGGGCCGACTACAAACGGCAGAAGAAACAATTGGCCAAGTAAGGAGCACGCACATGGCACTTACAAGAGACTTTAAGGAAACTGTTATCGCGAGAATTCAGCGCGACCCGAAATTTCATCAAGCGATGTTTACCGAGGCTATCAACGCCTACCTGTCGGGCGATACGTCAACCGGCAAAGCCATCCTGCGCGATCTGGTCAACGCCACCATCGGCTTTGAAGGACTTGCCGCCGCGACCAAGAAACCCAGCAAGAGTCTGCATCGCATGCTCGCACCACGCGGCAACCCGAATACCGAAAACTTCTTCGACATCGTGAGCACGTTGCAAAAGAAAACGCGGGTCAGGTTGCAGGTTACCGCACGCGCGGGCTGAAGTCACAACTTCGGCATGGACCATGCCCGCACCGTCCACCTGACATCACTGCGGTTCTATCTTCGCCGCCTTCGCCACCGCCACATACCGCTCGTAATCTTCCTTCAAGAACCGGGCGAAGGCCTCCGGCGTGCCGCCCACGGGCGTGAGGTTGAGCGCGGTAAAGCGCTCGATCACATCCGCTGTTTGCAGCATCTGGTTCACTGTTGCATTGAGTTTATCCACGACGGGGCGCGGCATGGCGCGCGGGCCGTACAAGCCGTACCAGCCTGTCGATTCGTAGCCTTTTAATCCGGATTCATCCGCTGTCGGCACATTCGGCAATTGCGGCGAACGCTTTAAGCCGGTGAATGCCAGCGGACGCAAGCGTCCCGCCTGCACCAGCGGCACCACCACCGGGCTGGGGCCAAACATCAGCGGCACTTGTCCGCCGATCAGATCGCTGATCGCGGGGCCGGCGCTGCGGTACGGCACGTGCGTAAGTTTGACACCCGCCATCGCTTCAAATTGCGCGCCCGCGATGTGCGTGGAGTTGCCCCAGCCCGCCGACACGTAAATCATTTTGCCGGGATGGGTTTTGGCGAAATCGATCAGTTGTTGCAACGTGTTGATCGGCACCGAGGGATGCACCACGATCACCAGTCCGCTGGAATTGCAGATGTGGCTGATCGGCGTGAAATCGCGGAAGGTGTCGTACGGCAGTTTTTTGTAGACCACCGGGTTGATGGTGTGGCCGCCCGCCGTGGTGAGCAGGGTGTAGCCATCGGCGGGCGCTTTGGAAACGACTTCGGTGCCGATGATGTAGTTGGCGCCGGGACGGTTATCGACCACGACGTTTTGCCCCAGTTGCGCGCCGAGTTTCTGCGCAACGATGCGACCCACCACATCGACCGCTCCGCCGGGAGCGACCGGGACGATCAGGCGGATGGGGCGGTCGGGGTAGGCGGCGTGAACGAGTGTTGCTGTTAAAAATGTGGTTACGGCGACAATCAATCGTGCAAGAGTCATGTGCTTCCCCTACCCTCACCCTCTCCCGCCCCAAGGCAGGAGAGGGGGTTTCTTTGGAATGTAAAAATACCGCTGAACGATGGGAATAGTGAAAACCACTCGTTCACTTGTTCACTTGTTCACCCGTTCACTCGTTCACGGTTTTAAGAAGGCATCCAAGGCATAGGCGCCTGCGAAGCAAACT
The DNA here is from genome assembly GCA_009885185.1 of Nitrosomonadales bacterium. The sequence goes on from VFLF01000176.1 coordinate 3,173, forward strand.
CTGTCCGGCAATCAATCACTGCGGGCAGGTCCGACGCCATCGCCTGCTCGAACGCCTTTTTGAAATCCTGTGGCTTATCCACCACCACGCCGAAGCAATCGAACGCCTGCGCGATTTTTGCGAAATCGGTTTCGAGGAATTCGTAGCACTCGTCCTTGCGGTTGGGTTCGGGCGTGTTGCTGTAGGCGATGGAGAGGTTCTTCACGCCCTGCGCGAGGCACTTGTTGTTGTTGATGATGGTCACGGTTTTGATGCCGCGGCGGCGCGCGGTTTCGAGTTCAGGCAGGTGGTAGTAAAAACCGCCGTCGCCGGTGAAACAGAACACGGGTTTATCCGGCGCGCCGCATTTGCCGCCGAGCGAGGCGGGGAACGACCAGCCGAGTGAACCCGCCGCGCGGAAATAACGCTGCTCCGGGTGATTGAAATACACCATGGTGTTGGTCCACAGCGCGGCAAAGCCGGTGTCGGCGAACAGGATCGCGTCTTTCGGCAATAATTCAGTCAGCTCTTTGCAGATGCGCGCCGGCTGCATCGGCACCGTGTCGGAATCGCGCATCTTGTCGGTCTCGGTGCGCCAAGCCGCGACGTAATTGCGCGTGGCCGCCAGCCACTCATCGTGTTTCGCGGGCGCTACCGCGCCGGTGATCGCCTCGATCGCGGTGCGCACATCGGCAAGCACGCCGATCACGCCAGAATAGTTGCGGCCGATTTCCACCGGATCGATATCGATCTGGATAATCGCGGTGCCGTCCTTCGGCATCTTGTAGTAACCGGTGGTGTGATCGCTGGTGTTGCTGCCGGCGTAGATCACCAGATCGGCGTCGGTCACCACCTGGTTACCGCAGGTGCGCCCATAAAGGCCCATGGTGCCGTGAAACAGCGGATGCGTTTCGACCATGATCGACTTGGCGTCGGGGGTGGCCACCACCGCGGCCTGGATTTTGTCGGCGAGTTTCGCTATTGCGGCGCCCGCATCGGAAATGATCGCACCGCGGTCGGCGACGATCACCGGCTTTTTCGCGGCGTTGATTGCAGCAACGGCGCGCTGCACCGAAGCGGCATCGGGCGCTGGACGAAACGCCGGGTAGCGCGTGTGCGCCTCGTCGGCCAGCACATCGAACTCGCCTTCCAGATGCGTGATGGCATCGCCGGTGAGGCCCGCCATGTCTATATGCACCGGACGCGGCGTGCCGGTGGTCGCCTCGCGAAACGCCTGGCGCATCACCTGCTGCATTTGCCCCAGCACATCGATCTCGGCGTGAAACTTGGTCACTGCGGCGTAGAGCGACGGGTGCTCGACTTCCTGATACGCATTGCGATACTGAAATTCGGGCACGTGGCGGCCGGAAATCGCGATTACCGGAGAATGGCCCAGATACGGGTCCTGCATGCCGGAGGCCAGATTCGCCGCGCCGACAGACTGCGCCATGCACACGCCGGGCTTGCCGGACGTGCGCGCGTAACCATCGGCCATGTAGGCCACGCCTTTTTCGGAATGACCGAGCACGCGTTTGATGCCGGTGTCTTCCATTGCCGCCAGCGCGCGGCGCAGCACCGCATCCATGAAAAACAGATGCGAGACGCCGTATGATTTCAGAATCTGGCCGAACAATCTCGCGCCGGTCATTTTTTGGGGCATTCCGTTACTCCGTTAAATTATTGTTTAAAAACCAATACTTATGATACGACGAAGAATCCTTGCGCTCACGCCTC
>VFLF01000887.1 GCA_009885185.1 Nitrosomonadales bacterium
CCTGCGCCAGCAAGTTCCAGCCGTCCGGCATGTCCGGTTCCAGACGCACCATTTCGCGAAAGCTCTGTATCGCGCGCGCATGCTGTTTTTGCTGCGAATACGCGTAACCCGCCACCATCGACCACGCCGCGCTCGAACGATCCTTGTCGAGATTCTCTTCCGCGAATTTCGCCAGTTCCACCCAGTCGCCCTTGTGCTCCAGCTCCGCCACACGCTGGCGGTTGGCGCTGGGCGCTTTTTCAAAATGCCCCAGCAGCGTGGCCAGGGTGCCGTCAGGGATGAGCATCAGCATCACCTGTTGCGCCGGCGTCAGGCACGATTGCAGCACCGGCAACGCCAACAGACACACCACCAAGGCCAGCCCACGTGCGCGGAAACGGATCACGCTACGCGCCGCTCGCCGGCAGTGGGCGACACTGTTTCAAGCGCCCGCGACAAATCCCGCACCGACGCCTGCTGATCCAGCAAATCGATGAGTCGCGTGGCCGCGGCCACGGCAGCATCGGGCAATACCCTGCCCGCGCAGTTTTCAAACTTGGCGCGCAGACGTTCATAAGGAATCGGAATCTCCGAAGTTCTGCCCAGCGGTCGATCCGCTTTCGCGAACAGGGTGCGGCCATCGGTGAGCGTGAGCTTGAGTTCGGCGTCAAACGGATCGGCGGGATCAAACATTTTGCCGGTGTAGATTTCGGAACGCACGCGCGCGAGCATGCCCTGTGCCACTGCGTCGCGATACCCGTGATTTTCAAAATCCTCCAGCACCACTTTGCCGGCAAGCAGCGCCTTCACCACGCAATATTGCACGCTGAATTTGGCATCGAGATCGCTCGTCGGATCGGGCCGATTGGTATACGACAAACCAAACGCGGGCGTCCAGGTTTCGATTTTCGCGATATGCTGCGGATTAAACACGCCATGCTCGCGCACCAATGTCAGCGCGGCTTCGATGGCGGCATGCGTGCTGTAGCAACACGGATACTGCTTGTAACTCGCGCCGGGGCTGACCACATCGAAGGGCATGCCCCAGCTTTCATTCACGCGCGCCGCGTCAAAATGACCCGGCCCGTTGAACAGATTAAAAAACCCCTGCTTGTGTTCAAACGCTTCGGTGTTGGCGGTAAACCCCTTGCGCGCCAGCAACACCGCCATCAAGCCGCCGCGTGCGCACTCGCCCACGTGCAGCGGCTTGGTCATGGTGCCAAAATTCGCCTTGAGGCCCGCGGCGAGCGAGGTGGCCATCGCCAGCGCGGTTTCGGTCTGCGCGGCGTTAAGCGCCAGCAGCTTCGCGCAAGCGGCCGCCGCCGCGAATACACCCAGCGTCGAGGTCGGATGCCAACCTTTTTCGGAGTGATACAGATCGATATTCACAGCGCGCCCGATGCGGCAGCCGGCCTCGTAGCCCACCGCGTGCGCGAGCAGTAAATCGCGCCCGCTGCTATTAAAGGCTTCGCCCGCCGCCAGCAGCGCGGGTACCATCACCGCCGCAATATGCCCGGCAAAATGCGCGGCGGTGTTGTCGAAATCCAGCGCATGCGCCGCCGTGCCGTTGATGTGCGCGGCGTCCAGACACGACACGCGCAGCCCCTTGCCCAGCACAAGGCTCGGGCCGATCGCCGGTGACAGCACCTCGCGCAGCAGGTTGGGCGCGGCTTCACGCGATCCCGCGAGCGTCACGCCCACGGTATCCATCACCGCCACCTTGCACCAGTAGATCGCCTCCGGCGGCAAGTCCTCGTGGCGCGTCGCCGCGATGCGTTCGGCCAATATTTTTGCAATGCCCATCATGTTCTCCTGATCGCGCGGTATCGTCTCCAGCCTTATTCCGGCTGCAGTCCCGCGGCATTGACCACCTTGATCCACTTCACCACCTCGGACTTGATATAGGCGTCGTGCTGCTCCGGCGTGCCGCCGGCGGGATCCGCGCCGTTGTCGATCATCGCCTTGCGCACCGACGGCTCCTGCACCGCTTTGGCCAGCGCGCCGTTGACGCCGCCCACTACTGCCTTGGGCAAACCACCCGGCCCCACGAGACCGAACCCGC
>VFLF01000011.1 GCA_009885185.1 Nitrosomonadales bacterium
ATGCGCGGCGGCCGGCTGCGCGCGCTGGCGGTAACGGGCAGGCAGCGCAGCCCCGAGTTGCCGGAGGTACCGACGATGATCGAGGCGGGCTATCCCGATTTTGAGGTGACCGGCTGGTTTGGTTTGTTCGCCGCTGCGAAGACGCCGCGCCCCGCGATCGACAAGGTGTATCGCGCCGCGAAAAATGTGCTTGCATCGCCCGAGATCAAGGCGCGGTTTGCCGAACTGGGCGGCACCGCCGGCGGCGAGCCGCCGGAACAATTCAGAAACTATGTCATGGCGGAAAAGCAGAAGTGGGCGCAGGTTGCTGCTGCGGCGAAGATTCAACCCGAATGACAGTGTTGGCGTGCATGCGCTTGATGCCAAGCTTTGAAGCCGGCTTGGTTGGCGCAATGCAGAAGAAGCGTTATGCCGCCGAGCCCGCCGACACCACCGTCGTCCGGTGCATCAGTCTTGGCGTGGTTTCAGGGTAGTCGAAGGTTGCTTTGTGCTGCGTCGAGCAGTCGTCCCACATCACCAGATCGTGTTTTTGCCAGGTGTGCTTGTAGATGAACTCCGGCTTGATGCAATGCGCGGTGAGTTCCTTAATCAAGTCGCGGCTTTCGTCCTCGGGCAGTCCGAGAATTTTCGCGGTGTAGCCTTCGGTGACGTACAGGCACTTGCGGCCATTCACTGGATGCACGCGCACGACTGGATGCACGGCTTCGGGGTCGGCTTTTACGGCGGCGCCGTAGTCTTTTTTGATGCCGGAGGCCACCGTTTGTTGCAGTCGGAACATGATGCTTTGCAGCGCCTGCAAGCCGTCGATGCGTTTTTTCGTCGCTTCGGGCAGCGCGTTATACGCTGCCGAGACGCTGGTGTATTGCGTGTCGCCCAGCACGCGTCCGTTGACTTCGGGCACTTGCAGCGCGCGCAGCGCGGAGATCGCATGCGGATTCGCCAGATACGCGCCGTCGGTGTGCCAGAACACACCCGCGTCGTAGCTGCCGATGTATTTGCCGTCCTGCTTGATGTTGGAGATAACCATGATTTCCGGGTGCTGCACGTGCAGCACATTGGTCAGCTTCAGCTTGCGCAGTGCGCCGAAACGCGCGGAAAAGCGGATGTGGTCTTCGTCGGAAAGTGCTTGTCCGCGAAAGTACAGCACCTCGTGGTGGTAGAACGCATCGCGGATTTGCGCGAACTCGGCATCGGTGAGCGGCTGGGTAAGACCAGCGCCGATCACTTCTGCGCCGAGCGCGGCGCCGCTGGGTTTAATCTGAATCGACATGCGGGATTTCCTTGGTTTGCGTGCCTGTCATTTAGCGGCAACGGTTGCGGCGTGTCAATCGAGTTTCCAGTTTGCGGAATGGTGAAGGCGCATTGGATAGACCGAGTAAACGAGCGGGTTACTGCGGCTCGATTTTCGCCGCGCGTATGGCTTTTTCAAAAAACGCGAAGTCGCGTTCGATGAACGCGGCGAATTCTTCCGGCGTGCTGCCGATGGGCCGCAAGCCGGATTCCTCGACGCGCGCGCGCATGTCGGGTGTTTTGAGGATGCGCACGATCTCGGTGTTGATGCGCGTGATGCGCTCGCGCGGCGTGCCGGCGGGCGCCCACATCGCCTGCCATCCAGGCGTGTCCACTTGCGGATAGCCGAGTTCAGCGAAGGTTGGCACGTCCGGCAGCGCCGGCGCGCGCACCGGGCCGCCAAGCGCGATGGCACGTACGCGCTTTGCCTGTATGAGCGGGCCGATCTGCGAAATGCTGGGGAACATCAGTTCGATATGGCCTCCCAGCAAATCGTTTTGCGCGGGACCGGCGCCTTTGTACGGCACATGGGTGAGCTTTACGTTGGCCGCCGCCATCAGCATTTCGCCGTGCAGGTGCGTGATGTTGCCCACGCCCGCCGAGCCGAAATGCAACGCACCGGGCTTTGCGCGCGCGAGCGCAATCATTTCCGGCAGATTTTTCACGGGCAGCGAGGGATGCACCACCAGCACCTGACCGTACGACAGGGTGATCTGCGAAATCGGCGCGAAATCGCGGCGCGCGTCGTACGGCAGTTTGCGGATCAGTAGCGTGTTGGTGTTGTGCGAGCCGGTGGTGTAGAGCAGCGTGTAACCGTCGCGCGGGCTTTTCGCCACCATGTCAGTGCCCAATGTGCCGCTGGCGCCGGGCCGGTTGTCGAACACGAACGGTTGATTGAAAGCCTCGGAGAGTTTTTGCAGCAAGGGCCGGCCAATGATGTCCGGCGGGCCGCCGGGCGAAAACGGCACGATGACGCGTACCGCGCGCGACGGGTAATCGTCGGCGCGCTGCGCATGGACGGTGGAGCAAAAACCGGAGCCGCTCGCGGCGATCAACAACGCGGCGGTGCGGCAGAAGTTGCGCATTTCCCGAACTCCCCAAGACGCTGGCTGCGGGCTAGCTTATCGGAGTGCGTGCGGCCTTGGGAGGGCGGCTATAAAATTATTTAAAAACAAATAGTTACGTTACAACTAGGCTTTTGCCGCTTCAGGCTCAGGCTCCGGGTCTTGATGCAGCGACAATCCCGACGGCGCGGCTGACGCCGGTTCGCCGCGTTTGCTTTTCAGCTTGATGTTCAGCCGCAGCTCGTTGGCGGAATCGGAATTGCGTATCGCTTCTTCGTAGGCGATCTGGCCGTCGGAATACAAATCGAACAAAGCCCAGTCGAAGGTTTGCATGCCGAGCTCGCGCGACTTGGCCATGAGGCCCTTGATCTCGGTGAACTCGCCCTTGAAGATGCGCTCGGCGATGGCCGGCGTGTTGAGCAGAATTTCAATCGCCGCGCGGCGGCCCTTGCCGTCTTCGGTGCGCACCAGACGCTGCGCGACGATGGCGCGCAGGTTGGCCGAGAGGTCCATCAGCAGTTGATTGCGCCGCTCTTCCGGGAAAAAGTTGATCACGCGTTCGATGGTCTGATTGGCGCTGTTGGCGTGCAGCGTGCCCAGGCACAGGTGGCCGGTTTCGGCAAAAGCGATGGCGTGTTCCATGGTTTCGGCGTCGCGGATTTCGCCGATGAGAATCACATCCGGCGCCTGGCGCAGCGTGTTTTTCAGCGCGTGATGCCAAGTGTGTGTGTCGATGCCGACCTCGCGGTGCGTGATCAGCGACTTCTTCGACACATGCACGTATTCCACCGGGTCTTCGACGGTGATGATGTGGCCAGCGGAGGTGCTGTTGCGCTGATCGATCATCGCCGCCAGCGTGGTGGATTTGCCGGAACCCGTGCCGCCGACCACCAGCACCAGGCCGCGCTTGTTCATGATGACTTCTTTCAATATCTTCGGCAGGCCAAGCTTTTCGAAATTGGGGATTTCCGCGGCGATGGTGCGGATCACCATGCCGACATTGCGCTGCTGCATGAAGACGTTGATGCGAAAACGCGACAGGCCCGCAATGGAGATGGCGAAATTGCATTCCATTTCCTTGTGGAATTCGTCGCGCTGCTCCGCGTTCATCAGTGAGTGCGCGAGCACGCGGGTGATCTCGCCGGTGAGTTTTTGCGTCGCCAGCGGCTGCATGGTGCCGTTGGCCTTCATGCTGGGCGGAAAATCAGCCGCGATAAAAAGATCCGATCCATTCTGCGCGCTCATTCCAGCCAGCAGCTTGTGCATGTAGGCGCGCGCTTGTTCTTCGTTCAAAACGGACATGAATTTGCTCTCGGTGTTGTGGAGGGTTGACCTGCGTGGCCCGCGCATGATGCCCCGCGTCGCGGGCTGGCACAAGCTTGACATGACATCAAAATGGCGTTCCACGATCGGTCACTCTCACTGTCGTGCTGGCAGTCCGTCATTTGAGAATTGCCGGCGTGAATCGCGCGCAGCAACGCCCATTCGGGCTATCATTTGCCAGTTCACACCATCAGGAAGCCCCCATGCACAGCGGAATGTTTGTTTTCACGGCGGTGGAGCGCATTGTTTTCGGGCAGCCCGCCGCGCAGGCCTTGCGCGCCGAAGCCGAGCGTTTGCAGGCGAAGCGCGTTTTTCTCATTGTCAGCGGTACCATGAACCGCACCACCGATGAAGTGGCCAAGGTGCGCGAGGCGCTGGGCGGTTGTTACGCGGGCCTGTATGACCGCGTGCCCTCGCACACGCCGCGCGACACCGTGATCGAGGTGGCGCGCGAGGCGCGCGCGCTCGATGCCGATCTCATCGTCACCTTCGGCGGCGGCTCGGTCACCGACACCGGCAAGATGGTGCAGATTTGCCTGCGCCACAACGTCACGCGGTTCGAGGAACTGGATGCATACGCGGTGGTGGTCAAGCCCGACGGTACGAACACGGTGCCGGCATTCGACGGCCCCAAGGTACGGCAGATCGCGATCCCCACCACGCTGTCCGGCGGGGAGTTTCAGCCTGGGGGCGGCTGCACCGACAACCGCACCAAGGTGAAGCAAAGCTTCCGGCATCCGCAGTTGATTCCGCGCGCGAGCATTCTCGATCCGGCCCCGACGCTGCACACGCCGATGTGGGTGTGGTTATCGACGGGACTGCGCGCCATCGACCATGCCACCGAGGCGATTTGTTCGCCCAAATCCAATCCGGCGAGCGACGCGAGTTTTTTGCAGGCGCTGCGCCTGCTGAGTACGGGACTGCCGCGCGTGAAGAACCATCCCGACGATCTGGAAGCCAGGCTCGATTGTCAGCTCGCGGTGTGGCTCGCCATGGCCGGGCGCCAGGGCGGCGCGCAGATGGGCGCGAGTCACGCTATCGGCCACGTGCTGGGCGGCAGTTGCGATGTGCCGCACGGCTACACCTCGTGCGTGATGTTGCCGCCGGTGCTGCGCTACAACCGCGCGGTGAATTCGGAGCGGCAAAAACTGGTGGCCGATGCAATGGGCCATGCGGGCGAGGATGCCGCCGATGTGATCGCGGCGTTCGTGCGCGAGCTGGGATTGCCGGGGCGGCTGGCCGACGTGGGCGTGAAGCGCGAGCAGTTTGCGATGATCGCGGATCACGCCATGCACGACAGTTGGCTGCACACCAACCCGCGCAAAATCACCAGTGCCGAACAGGTGCTGGAGATACTTGAACTGGCGGCGTAGGAGACACACATGCGAACCAAGTGGCGGAGTGCCGTGGCGTTGCTGCTGCCGTTGTGCGCTGCGGCCAACGTGGCTGCACAGCCTTATCCCAGCAAGCCGATTCGTTTTGTGGTGGGCTTTGGCGCCGGCGGTGGCAACGATCTGATCGCGCGCATTCTGAGCCGCAAGTTGACCGACAGCATGGGACAGCAGGTGATCGTGGACAACCGCCCCGGCGGCGCGGGCATCGTCGCCGCGGTGATGACGGCGAAGGCGCCGCCCGATGGCTACACCCTGTTCGCCGGCAGCATCAGCACGCTGGCCACCAACGTCAGCATGCACGCAAAGTTGCCGTACGATCCGCTGCGTGATTTCGCGCCGATTACCACGACGACGCTCAGTCCCTATTTGTTTGCGGTAAATCCGTCGGTGCAGGCCGCCACGCTAAAGGATTTCATCGCGCTGGCAAAAGCCGCGCCGCGCAAGATCAATTACGGGTCGGCGGGCAGCGGTGGCGGCAATCATTTGTCGCAGGAGATGTTTAAGTTCATGGCGGGCATCGACATGGTGCATGTGCCGTACAAGGGCGCGGCCGAGCAGGTCACCGCGCTGATTGCCAATGAAGTGCAGATGAGTTGCATCCAGGTGCAGGTGGCGCTGACGCAGGCGCGCGCCGGTCGTCTGCGCGCGCTGGCAATCACCGGTGCGCAGCGTCTGGCCATCGCACCCGATGTGCCCACAGTCGCGGAAGCCGGCGTGCCGGGTTACGAGGCGACCTCGTGGCAGGGTGTGGTGGCGCCGACCGGAACGTCCAGCACCACCAGCTGCACCTGGTTGCCCAAGAGGTCTGTCACCGCCGGAGCCG
>VFLF01000160.1 GCA_009885185.1 Nitrosomonadales bacterium
CAACGCGCCTCGCAAGTCGATATCGAAACCACCGATGGCCGCAAGCTGTCGCACTTCCAGCCGTACCGCAAGGGTGACCCGGAATTGCCGCTCACCGACGACGAGCTGAACGCCAAATTCATGGAGCTGGCCGAGCCGGTGTTGGGTGACGCAGCGTCGAAGCGCCTGCTGGCGCAGTTGTGGGCGCTGGATAAAGCGCCGACGTGCGAATTCGAGTTTGTTACGGATAAGGCGCGCGCGGCGGTTTGAACCCGCCATCGTTTCAATACCCGTTGCGAGCAGAAAAAAAAACGATGAGTCACAGAGGTTACGGAGGCAATCGAAACAGTGGCGTCACCGCAGTCGTCGCTCACGGAAAGGGTAGGCAATGGCCCGGGCGCGCTGAAAGTCGCGTGTTGCTTTTCGTGTCAATTTTAACCACCTTGAAAGTGCGGGGATTTTTCGTATTGCCTTGTTTTGATTGGAATATACTCAACCAATGTCTGGAATGTTAACAAGCGCGCCGGGATGTTAACCGGCGGTTACGATTAAAACTAGCCTGCCTGCAAGCAGCGATCGCATGACGCAGCACAGATTGAAAACGAAACCATGGTGGATCCTAGATTTTGGCGTACTCACTTAAGAGAGGAAGAAATGCGTAAATTGCTAATTGCCGTTGCTTTGTTCGCCTCGCTCTGCTCAACCGCCATCGCCGGCCCAAAGGAGGACGCGTTTGATATTTTGGAAAAGTGGACTAAAGCATTCATGAACTCCGACGTCGATGGCATTGTTGCGCTATATGCTCCTGATGCCCTCTTACTGGGCACCGGCAGCAAAACGATCGTGGTCAAGCCGGATGATATCCGCAAGTATTTCGAGGGGGCATTCCTGAACTTCAAGCAAATAAACGCCACGCTCGTTAGCCACTCCGCGATTATTCTGTCCGACACTGCGGTCGTCGTCACGGGTATGGATAACATCACCGGCGTTCGCGATGGCAAACCCATAAACAACAATGGGCGCGTTACATTTGTTGTCGCAAAGCGCGGCGCGAACTGGCAGATCGTGCATTTCCATCGATCGGCAATGCCAAACTGACAAGCGGCGATGTAAACGCGCGAAGGTCTGCCTCGTTACAGGCGGTTCACCTTAGCGACGCAATGCAGCAAGCGTAGCGCGGATGAAACGAAGTGTAATCCGGGGTTCAGCAACAGATGCTGATCCTGTAAACCGCTGCGCTCCTTACAGGCTACTCGCTGCCTTACACAGGATCAAAACCCCGCGACTTAATCCGCCGTCACCTTGATCGCCCGCACCAGCTTGCCCCATCGCTCCAATTCAACCCGCAGCAGCGCGCCGAATTCTTCCGGCCCCATCAGCGCCGGTTCAGCGCCTTGCTGGTGAACGAACTTTGAATACTCCGGGCTGTTGATCACCTGCGCGATGGATTGATGTAGGCGCTGCACCACCGGCGGCGGTGTTTTCGCCGGCGCGACGACGCCCATCCACTGCGACACGTCGAAACCCTTCAAGCCCTGTTCGTCAAGCGTGGATAAATCCGGCAGCACTGGCGAGCGTTTGAGCGCTGTTACGCCGATGCCGCGTATGCGGCCTTGCCTGATCAGCGGCGCGGCGTTGGTGACGCTGGTGCAATACAAATCGGTGTGCCCGGCCACGGTGTCGATCATCGCCGGCGCGCCACCCTTGTACGGGATGTGCTGCATGGTGATGCCGGTCATGCTCATGAACAACTCGGTGCATAAATGCGGCGTGCCGCCCACGCCCGCCGAGGCGAAGCGCAGTTGGCCGGGGCGCGCCTTCGCCAGCGCGATCAACTCCTTCATGTTTTTCGCCGGCACCGAGGGATGCACCACGATGATGTACGGCGCCAATGCCACCATCGCCACCGGCGCGAAATCGCGCATCGTGTCGTAGCCCAGCTTCGGGTAGACGAAGGGCGCGATGGTCATCGGCCCGGTCGCCGCCAGCAGCAGGGTGTAACCGTCGGGCGGTGACTTCGCCACCATTTCCGAACCCACGGTGCCCGCCGCGCCCGAGCGATTGTCGAAAATCACCTGTTGGCCGAGTGGTTCGGACAGGCGCTGCGCCAGCGCGCGGCCCAGCACGTCGTTCACGCTGGTGCCGGCGGGAAAGGGCATCACGAGTCTCACCGGGCGGTTGGGATAGCTCTGCGCGCCTGCCATCAGGGACATCCACAGCAGCGGCAGCAGTACGAGCGCAATTCTTGTCCGGGGCATGGCAACTCCTTTGTCCAGTCGAGGTAAATATAGACCAAAAGCTTTGGACGCGTCATGGAAGGATTCAATCATTGTCCGGCATAATCGCTACATTGTTTTTTCGGAGAACCCCATGCCGCATCAATTCATCAAGGTGGACGTCAGCGACTTTATCGCCGTGGTCACCCTGGACCGACCGCCGGTGAATGCACAAAACGCGCAGTTCCGCAATGAAATCATCGAGGCCTTTGATGCCTTCACCGACCGTGATGACGTGCGCGTGGCGATACTCACCGGCGCGGGCAAGGTGTTCTGCGCAGGCGCGGACATCAAGGAACGCATCGGCCTCGTTAAAGAGCCGGGCGACTACTGGCGGCACAATCGCGGCGCACGCGAATACGCCAACGCGATCCGCGAATGCAAAAAGCCGGTGATTGCCGCCGTCAATGGCGCAGCGCTGGGCGCGGGCTTCGGCCTGATGGCCGCCTGCGACATCATGCTCGCCTCCGACAACGCGGTGTTCGGCATGCCGGAAATCGACGTGGGGCTGGCGGGCGGCTGCGCGTTCATCTCCCGGTTGTTCAGCAAGTCACGCGGACGGCGCATCGTGTTCACCGGCGAGCGTTTTAGCTCGCAGGAGCTTTATCGCCTGGGCGTGATCGAATGGTGCGGGCCGCGCGAACAATTGATGGAAGAGGCGATGAAAATCGCACGCACCATCGCCGCCAAGAGCCCGCTCGCCATCAAGCTCGCCAAGCAGGCGTACAACGTGGTCGAGAATATGCCCGAACGCGACGGCTATCGCTTCGAGCAGAACATCACCGAGCAGTTGTCGCATACCGAAGACGCCAAAGAGGCACAGCGCGCGTTTGCCGAGAAACGCCCGCCCGTGTTCAAGGGGCGCTAGGCATGGGTGCCATGCGATTTCCGCCGGGACTCACGGTAAAACTTGTGCGCAACGGGCACGGCATCGTCGCGCTGAAACGGTTTCAGCCGGGCGCGCTGATCTGCGAGATCAAAGGCAAAATTGTTTCCGGTGAAACGGTGTGGCGCTACTGGGACAGCAATCCCCGGTTGGGCGAAAACTGTTTTCGTTGCAGCGCCGAGCGCTATCTGGATCCGGACGGCGAAATCGGCCAGTACGCCAATCACGCGTGCACGCCCAATGCCGGCATCGTCAAAAAGGGGCGCCAGCTGTGGCTAAAGGCGATTTCGCCGATCGCGCGCGGCGACGAAGTCACGCACGATTATTCCACGCTGCTGGGCGCCGATGATGTGTGGAAGATGCGTTGCAACTGCGGTGCTGCGCGATGCCGCCGCGTGGTGCGTCATGTCGGCGCATTGCCGCTGGCGGTGCTTGAAAACTACCGACGGCTGGGTGTTGTGCCCGCATTCATCCTCGCTACGCGCAAGGCTAAATGAATATAACTATTTGTTTTTAAACAACTTTTTATTTGCATGCGCAGTGCGGTCGCAGCCCTGTGGCAAACTGCCGACACTGTCGTCGTGCTCTACCGACCTGTACGTTCCACAAAAGGTGATCCGTTGAAGCTGTCTGCCCGTCTGATTTTTTCCGCCGCGCTGTTGTCGGCCCCAACCCTCGCGGTGGCGCAATCGTACCCGTCCAAGCCCATTCGCTTGATCGTGCCCACCGCGCCCGGCGGCGGCACGGATTTTTCCGCGCGGCTGATCGGCACGAAACTCGCCGAGGCGTGGGGGCAAACCGTGGTCATTGACAACCGCAGCGGCGCATCGGGCAACATCGGCGTCGAGATGGCCGCGCGCGCTGTGCCCGACGGTCACACGCTGGTGATGCCCATCACCTCGTTTCCGGTGAACCCGAGTCTCTTCGCCAAACTGCCATTCGACACCGAAAAGGATTTCGCGCCGATAGCACTGGTGGCATCGGCGCCGTTGCTGCTGGTGGTGAACCCGTCGGTGCCGGCAAAATCCGTCGGCGAGTTGATCGCGCTTACCAAATCGCGGCCTGGCCAGCTTAACTACGCCAACTCCGGCAGCGGCACCACCGCGCATCTCGCGGGCGAATTGTTCAAGCGCATGGCGGGCGTGGATATCGTGAGCATCGCCTACAAAGGCGGCGGGCCCGCGGTCGTCGATTTGATCGCGGGCAATGTGCAGATTTATTTTTCCACCATTCCGGCGGCATTGCAGCAGGTCAAGGCCGGGAGGCTGCGCGCGCTGGCGGTGACCAGCACCACGCGCGTGGCGGAAATTTCCGAGTATCCGACGGTGGCCGAATCCGGCTTGCCGGGCTTTCAGGTGATCGGCTGGTTTGGTTTGTTTGCCCCGGCGGGCACGCCTGCTGCCGTGATTCAAAAACTCAATGGCGAAATCGTCAAAACACTGAAAGCGCCGGAAACCCGCGAGCGCCTGTCGGGCCATGGCCTGATTCCCGGCGGCGGCACACCGCAGGATCTTGGCAAGTTTTTATCCGAGGAAATCGCGCGCTGGCGCAAGCTGATTCAGGAAGCCGGCATTCGCGGCAATTGAACGTATATTAAAAAACATTTTTGCCACAGAGGGCACAGAGAACACAGAGAACTCCTAACCCCGCCATTCCCGCGCAGGCGGGAATCCATAACACCGTGCCACTTGA